>JABHNP010000209.1 GCA_018694455.1 Planctomycetaceae bacterium
ACCGGGTGGTACATCCGTAAAAAAGCCGGCGAAGACACGAAGTCCAAAAGCAGTAAACGGAATCAGACCAATGATGAGTTCGAATAGGCGGGAAACATGCCTCGTTGTCAGAGTCCAAATAAATGTCCAAATGGCAGTGAAAATGACGAGTTGAGCAGTGTCCATGCTGGCTCATGACTTATGTTTATGGTGATGGAGGGCGAATTGATGCTTGTGCCGTTGTACCCGTATTTTGAACGAGTGCTATCATGGAGATAACTAGGAGTTTAACCATGTCTGAAGCTGATTGGCACCTTGTTCGAGCCGGCTGCCCTCAATTAATTGGTTCTCATCGCCGAGCCACCGGTGAGTCCTTTCAGTTCCTGCCACTGTTTCGTACGCACCGTGAAGCGGTGCACTATTGCAGACAGTCTGGCCTTTGGCACCAGAACATTCGTCCGCGTCATAACTGTGTTGCGAGCCGGCAAGCGACCAACCAGCTTGAAGGTTTTCGTAGTCTGTTGTCTCACGCCACCGCTGAAGGCGTGACGATTATTGGTGTGTTTGTTGGCTTTAACACAGCACATGAGAGTCGTTGGGAATATCTGCGGTCACCAACAGTGGGAGAGCCCAGTCCGTTGCGTCTCTCAGCCTTTGAGTTGCTTCCTGAAGATGAGCGACCTCTCGATGGGGTGTGACGCAAAGCCCATAGCTTGAACTACTACGACCACAGCCAAGCGAGAAATTCGTAAAGAAATCTTCGCCGGCCAAGGAGGAGCAGTGCAATTGCTACCCCGCAGGAACACCAAAACGCGATGAGCCCTACACCTCGAGTGAATCGCCGCCGCGCCTTTGGGGATGGCGTCTTCATAAACAAAACTGTTTTAAAGTGTATGTAGCCAAAAAGAGGAAAGACTCACTTGGCCAAAATAATATCATCTTCCATCCTGCTGAGGCAACGGGTGGCTCGGGTCATTGTGCTACGGTAATTTGATCGGCAATATGAAAAAGTGCAGCTGGTTCGGAGACGATAAATTCGCGTTCTCCATTCTCATTTTTAAAGAGTGCAATTTCTCCAGGATCAAATTCACATGTCACAACGCCCGAGGAGTCAGATGCCTGTGGTGATGTATGCCTCAAAAATTGATAGGCAAAAAATTCTGCGACCGAAAGATCATCTGTCCAAGAAATTCCGATCGCAAATTTGCTTTTAGCATACCCGCGGTAGAGAGTGATTGGCTCATTGATTGATGCGAAAACTGCACGTTCGACTGGTGTCATAGCGGCGGATCGGTGGGGACGATCGCACCAGAGATGGTCATGCCACCAAGTGCGATCGTGTGCGAGGTAGTCGGTAACCCAAAGGGTTGCAAGGCATGACCAGTAGTCACGATCACATAGCTCATCGGCGTGATCTTCAAACCAAACTTTTCGCCGAGTCGGTGGAGTGGATCGCATCTGGTCTGAGGGCCGCGTCTGAGTTTCAATATTCCGGGCTTCAATACTTTTAATAGAGCGAACCATTGTGACTACTTTTTGATGCTTTGTGTAAATCAAATTGCTATGAATCCGTGTTGATCTACATGCACTACGCAAGAACTGTCAAAATTGCTCGCTTTTTTGTGGCCCGCATGCCAAAAGAGAACGTAAAGATGGGATTTTGGGAAGTTTTTAGGGTATTTAGCACCCGGGCTGGGCGAGTCGTCAAGGAAAAGAACTCTCGGATTGAGACAAACGCAGGGTAGACTAGGATTTTGCAGGGGAAGGCCAACAGAGCAATAGCTACGTACAGTTCAGATGCCTTTTCCTAATATCTGATTCAAGAATGAAGGAGAGTAAAGGAATGGGTCTTTTAAGCTGGGTTGTATTTGGGCTCGTGACTGGTGCAATTGCCAGATTTTTTGTGCCGGGGAGCGGAGCTTATGGCCTTGTCGTAACAGCAGTCATTGGTGTTGTTGGGGCATTGCTTGGCGGCTTTATTGGAACGCAACTAGGCATTGGTGCAATTGATGGATTCGATCCGCAGAGTATCGCCGTTGCCGTGGGTGGAAGCGTAGTGCTTCTGCTTGGATATCGTGCAGTCAATCGGCGATAGGTAGCTGACGTTGGTTTCGGTGGCTCACAGGGGGTGCCGTTCCTGCAAATCTGAGTTCTGAGCTGATGAGGCCAATATCCGTTTTAGGAGCTCATTTTTGGGAAGAATCTCTTTGCTATGCGCTACTAGAGGATTTTTGTGCCCTCTTCAATATGTACGCAACTCAAATACTTTCCAGACGTTAGAGTAATCGGAGGGTCACTGAGTCACTACTAAAGTATTGACTGGCAGGCTTGAATTTTTCACTCTTCTTTCTGACGAGGCAACTACGATGCGATGTTTTTATAGCGTGGGTATTCTTGTGGTTCTTTTGATTGGAGCCGGACAACTCTCCGCTGAAGAGGGCGCTGATAGAGACAAGAAGCCGGAAGATGCGTCACGGGCTAGGCAAATTCGTCAAAATGATGAACGAAAGCCGGGCCAGCAGCGACCGGGACAGTTTCCCGGTGGATTCTCTCCAGCGCAGATGGTGGAACGAATGATTGCAGAGTTCGATACGGATGGTGATGAAAAACTAAATGCAGATGAGCTGGAACAGTTATTTGTGAAGATGCGAGAACGGCGCGGAGCTGGAATGCAAAGACGACCGGGCCAGAAGGGCCGACCGTCTCCGGGTGGAGGGAATTCAACACCCGGCGGGGAGTCACCACAACGTCCTCCAGCAGCTGACTAAGCCTTAATGAGACAAAGTCGTGTAGTCTTTCCCAGGCAGGAAACAAGACTCGTGCAGATGGAACCCTTACCATGAAACCGCTTTTTACTTTCGCTGGTGTTGTATGTGTGCTGACAGCTTCAGTAGCCATAGCGAAAGAGTCACTCTCTACTGAAGAGCTTCAGTTTTTTGAGAAAAAAATTCGGCCCGTGCTTGTACGAGAGTGCTACGGCTGTCATTCAAGCAGCGCCGGCAATGTGCGTGGTGGCTTGCGTCTTGATACAAAAGAGCGAATGTTATTGGGAGGTGCCACAGGGCCAGCTGTAGTGCCGGGCGATCTTGAAGAAAGCTGGCTATATAACGCAATGACGCATCAAGATTACGTGATGCCGCCCAAGCGTAAACTTCCGCAGGCCGTGCTCGATGATTTCAAGGCTTGGATTGAAATGGGCGCACCTGACCCCCGAGTATCTCTTCAGGAAGATGTACAGGCGGCAATCACTGCTGATGATATCAAAAAAGCAAGAACAGAATTCTGGGCCTACCAACAGCCCAAGAGGAGAGCTGTTCCGACTGTAGAAAATGACAAGTGGTGTCAAAATGATATTGACTATCACATCCTATCTGGCCTTGAAGCCGTTGATCTTTCTCCTGCGGAGGATGCAGAACCAATGGTGGTTGCTCGCCGGTTGTATTTTGATCTTATTGGATTACCACCAACGCCAGATGAGGTGGTTGCATTTGAAAATGCTTGGTCCCAAGGGAAGGAATTTGCAGTCCGGAACCTTACTAATAATCTTTTGTTAAGAGACCAGTTTGGAGAACGATGGGGCCGCCATTGGCTTGATGTTGTGCGATATGCAGAATCCACAGGCCGAAGTGTGAATATGACATTCCCGCATGCATGGCGGTACCGAGATTATGTCATTGATTCATTTAATACAGACAAGCCCTTCGATCATTTTATACAAGAACAGCTTGCAGGTGATCTCTTACCGGTCGAGACAGATGAAGAATGGTCTGAGCACCTGATTGCTACGACATTTCTGGCTATCGGCTCAAAAAACGTGAATGAGCAGAATCGTATTCAGTTTCGCGCTGACCTTATTGATGAACAGATCGATACAACCACGCGTGTTTTCCTTGGTACGTCAGTTGCGTGTGCACGATGTCATGACCACAAGTTCGATGCGATACCACAGAGTGACTATTATGCGCTAGCGGGCGTGTTCGGGAATACGGAGACGTATTTTGGCAACGCACAGTCGTCGTACGGAACATTCTCAGGAGCGCAGACCAAGCAGAACAGCACCTTGCTTCGTCTGCCGGTGCATGACCCAAGTCCTTTCGATAAGAGTCTGTCAAAGGAAGAAGTCGAGAGTCTGCGCGGCGAGCTAAAAGCAAAAGTTTCTAGCTTGTCGAACTTGCGACGCAGTGCCGGACAAGGGAATTCCGCAACAGTACAGCAGCAACGCATTCGGACGTTGAATGAATTGGAGACGTTGTCTGGTCGGCTTGGTAATGTTGACGAGAACGGCAACCCACGCAGTTTTACCATGGGGGTGCAGGAGCGTGGCACACCGAAGGATATCCCGATTCTTGTCCGTGGTGAAATAGATCAACCGGCCCAGATCATTTCTCGGGGGTTCCCACAGGTTCTTTGTGAGGAGCCGGCAATTATTTCAGCAGATAAAAGTGGCCGGCTCAAGTTTGCTCAATGGGTTGGCAGTGATCAAAACGCTTTAGTCGCGCGTGTGATGGTGAATAGAATCTGGAAGTCGTTAGTGGGCACTGGTATCGTTCGATCGATGGAAAACTTCGGCGTGACGGGGCAGGCTCCAAGTCACCCGGATTTACTCGATCATCTTGCAGTGAAGTTTATTGATTCTGGATGGTCAGTGAAGACTGTTATTCGTGAGATAGTAAATTCACGAAGTTATCGAATCGGTACGACATTCAGTGCGACTAGTCATGCAGCAGATCCGGACAATGCTCTTCTGTGGCGAGCAAATCAGCGAAGACTCGATGCAGAAGTTTTACGTGATTCAATGCTAGCAATGAGTGGTGAGCTTGATCTGCGTCGACCAAGAGGATCTGAAGTTGCCAAAGCGGGCTATACGAGAGTTCGCAGCGGAATGGTTGGTGATCCTCGGCAGATGGGACGAAAAATGTTTGCCGCAATGAGATCAAAGCAGGAGCCTGGGGTAGGTCAGTCAGGAGGCCGTCCACAATTTCGACAGCAAAAAAACAGTGAAGAAGAGATGGAGAACGGGCGAGCAGGTGTTGCGGGATATCGTGGACGCAGGGCCAGAGGATTCAATCCTGAGATGGCTCAGGCAGTGATGCGAAAAATGACGCACCAACTCGATATGGAAGATGCCACATTCCGCAGTGTATATCTTCCCATTGTTCGAGGTGAAGAACCACGCGCCCTTGCGGTCTTTGATTTTGCCGATTCAAGTGCGATTATCGGCCAGCGTGAGTCGTCTCATACTGCTGACCAAGCTCTCTACATGCTGAACAATCCGTTTGTTATCCAGCAGAGTCGTAACATGGCGAAACGAATCGGCCGAGCCCACACCGACGTGAAAGACAGGGTGACGATGGCATTTAACCTGGCCTATTCGAGGAGTCCATCAAGCGATGAACTTCTGGAAACAGAAACGTTCCTTTCAAACTTCTTGAGCTCTTCAGAATCAGACGGGGGCCTTGCAGCCGTCTGCCAAAGCCTTTTTGCATCGGCTGAATTTAGGTTTGTTGATTAAATTCGAGTTGCAGGGTCATACGGAAGTAACGACAACAGAAAAATAGTACACGGAGAGGCACTATGTTCTCACGAAGACAAGCATTAAAAACCGTATCTGCTGGGTTTGGATACCTGGCTTTTGCTGATCTGTTGCATAAGTCAATGGCTGCAGAATTACCAAAGACATCGCCTTTGGCTCCAAAGCCGCCTCACTTTCCAGCAAAAGCCAAGAGAATTATTTTTTTGTGCATGCAGGGTGGTCCTTCACACGTCGATTCATTTGACTACAAACCACAGCTTCAGGCTGACCATGGGAAGCAGGGACGATATGGCGGCTCGCTGATGCAATCCCCGTGGAAGTTTCGCCAACGTGGTGAGAGTGGTCTTTGGATTTCGGACTTGTTTCCAGAGGTCGCTTCAATGGCAGACGATTTGACGCTTATCCGGTCAATGCAATGCGATCAACCGGTGCATCCCGGTGCTATGACTCAGATGCATACCGGAACAGCTCAATTTATACGTCCTTCACTTGGAGCATGGACGCTGTACGGCCTTGGTACAGAAAATGCGAGTTTGCCTGGATTTATATCATTGAGTCCTCCATCTGGAAGTGCCAATAATTATGGCACCGCATTTTTACCAGCGATTTACGGTGGTGCAAAAGTTGGGCGTGGCGGTAGGTCGTCTCGAGTCGCTCGACTTGGAAGTGGTGAAAGTGTGCCAGATATCAAACCCTCGTCTGATAAGCAAAAACAGCGGGCACAACTAGATTACATTCAGAAGCTAAACCGGAACGTTCTGGCGAAAGAAGACTATCAACCAGCCGTAGAAGGAATTATCGAATCATATGAACTTGCTTTTCGAATGCAGGATGTCATGCCGGAAATGATGGATATTTCAAAGGAAACCCCTGCTATCCTTGCGATGTATGGAGCAGATGCTGGCCCTTCTCAGACGTTTGGTCAGCAATGTCTGCTCGCTCGACGTTTTGCCGAGGCTGGTGTTCGATTCATTGAGGTCACCCACGGCAATTGGGATCAGCACACAAACTTGACGGTTGACCATAAGGCACGCGCTGAGGGTTGTGACAAACCGATCGCTGGTCTTCTTCAGGATCTTAAACAGCGCGACATGCTCAAAGATACGCTTGTCATCTGGGGCGGTGAATTCGGTCGAACACCTGCGGCTCAGGGTGCAGACGGACGTAATCATAACAATAAAGGCTATACCACCTGGATGGCCGGTGGTGGTGTCAAAGGTGGCTTTAGTTACGGAGAAACAGATGAGCATGGGTATGAGGCGACTGAGACACCATGTCACATCCATGATTGGCATGCGACAATCCTACATCTGCTTGGGCTGAACCATAAGGAGTTGACCTACCAATACGCCGGGAGAGATTTCAGATTGACTGATGTGCACGGTATCGTGGCCCAAGATATCATTGCCTGAAATGCCAGCCTTTATTTAACTGTAAGGTCGAATCTCTGTGACCCAGCTTTATGGTGGTAGAAACCGTCACGGCTGCGGGTACTGTTTGGTTGTCGTGGGGGTGTTGCGAGGTCAAAAACAGCGCCAAGTTTGTAGTCTGTCTTGGTAGTACTGCTAAAAAAATAGGGTGCTCCTGTGACAGCATCTGTTATCTCGTAATCATAAGTGTCTGGAAAAGTCTTTAGCTCCTCCAGATTCTTAGGAAGGCGTGTTTCCTTTTTGTAGAAACGTTCAATGGCGCTCTGCAGACTTCGGAGGTTGGCAACACGTTGACTGTCGAGGCGAATAAGTCGCTGGTTGACTGGATTTCCGGCAATCCACAACGAAAAAACAAGGCAAACTGATGCAGTGAAAAACCCTGCAACGGAAAGCCTTGGACGCCATAAAGACTCCTGTACCGGAGCATCCTGTTGCTTGCCTTCACTGAGGGTCTCTTCAAAGTGGAGACCGCTGATATACCAGAGGAAGATTCCCCCTGCGAGAAGAACAACCACACTACTTTTTAGAATAAACGTCAGAGTCAGGTCTCCATTGAGGAATCCCAGAAGGACTGCCACCATATCACAGACCATGATCAGGCTCGTAATAAGAAGTGTGATATAGGACAGCGTACGCACTACCGGTGCGATGCGTATCGCTGGATTCCGTATGATGTCGCGATTGATAGCCCAGCGAACAAGAGCGAGAACCGGGAGGCTTGCCATTAGTATTGCGGCGTGAAATCGTGCCATCCTATCAGCACCAAAAATTCCACGGTTTGTTGGATCGCTTAAAAAAACATCGATCACAAGAAAGAGCACAGCTCCTGTTGCAAAAGCAGTCATGTAAAGAAGGAGCATCGCAAGAAGGTGTAGAAATGCTTCGCGCGGTCCACTACTCACTCTTTTTTTGGGTACTGGTACGGGAAGAGTCGATTCTGCAAAGCTTTCAACCGCTGCGGTAGCTTCACGGTCTGACCAGCCCGCATCGACAAGTGCTTTATTAATTTCTAAGCGAGGAACACTTTTTGAAAGGCAGTCACGAGTGAATTCGATTAGTGATGGTGGAACCGATGCCATAAGTATGTCCAGTCGTAACGTGCTAAGTGCTAGGTAGTCGTGTTCAACATCATATATGAGCGATCTGAAAAGTTTTAGGACAAAAGCTGGGCACCACCTTTTCAAGAGGAGTGGGCGTTGCAGTGGAGGTTCCCTAAGCAGTAGTATAAGAAGTTATTGGGGTCGAGGATTTGTATTATTGTGGGGTTTCAGTTTAATGCCCGCAAACTACCATGTCTTGTGGTGCGTGTCTGACATCGAAAGAGGCATTCATTAAATGAATATGCGTCATAGAGATTTGGATGGAACTGGGGACGCGGATCTGGGATGGCTCATTCGGTGTACAACTGGATGTGAGGGTGTTGTGCGTTATGATCCATCACCGGTTGGGGGGCCCTGCCCTTTGTGTAATGAACGTCAGCAGAAAAGCGGAAATGTTACAGAGATTATCAAGATATTGCCTGCTGATAAGTTATCTGAAGCAATGTCATTGGAGGGCGGTATCTCCTTTGAGAGAGATGAATTTCGGCCATGGGATGTCGATCTAGGAAGTTTTCTGGAAAGTTCGATAACTGATGCTGGGGATATGACACACGTCGGTGGCCCAGAAGATATTTCTTTGGGTGAGAGGGTCGTGGTGCAAATACCAGAAATGACGCCTGATGAGAAGATTTATGGAAATCCTGAGAGCAAAGTTTTTGGTAGTGATGCCGAATCACCGGGGCAATCGAGTTCTGTCAATCAACCTCAAGTCATAGCAGATACCAGTTTGTCGGCGAGAATGTTGAATGTCAGTGACAACGTATGTTTTACAAAATGGCATGTCGTTGGTCTTGTTTTATGTGCTCTCCTTCTTCTCGTAGGCGGACTCATGACCTTTGATATTGTTCGTTATCTCTACAGTCCTGATAACACAACTATCACAAGTCCTCTTCTTCGATTTTTGCGGTAGTCTGAGAAAACAATGCTTTCTGAACGACATCATTTGATTCATACAGACTCTGTAGGCAGGGCTAATATTGGTCGCTTTAATTTGTTTATTATTTAACTCGCTCTGTGGAAACTTCGCAGCACAGCGTGTTTGTGCTGTTGGTCAAATTTTGTCACTCGATGCTGTTCAGATCTTAGATAAGATCGCCACAGCCCATATCCAGAGAGAAGACAGATGATTGATCCGATAAAAGCTGCAGTGATTGCATTCTGTATTTCGGGGTTAACAGATGCCAGTAATAAGCCAAACAGAAAACTGAGGACACTCCACTCTTGCGTCGTCATTGTTCTACCTACTTTGAAATGAGCGAGAATGATTGGATTCCCGTCGGATGAAATACGTCAGACCTATGGTGACCCTCAGAGAAGGAAAAATCTGCTGAAATATTTCAGCAGGATGTGGCTTGGTCAAATCACGGTATGCGTAATCTCTGTCGGTTACCAGAAAAATGTGGTTCTATCGTACCTACGAACTCAGAAACCCATGATGGACACCATAGATAATGAGATAAATCGTTTTGTAACTTCGCTAGTGCGCGTTATAGAAATTTTAAAATAAAGTTGGCTCTGGCATCTCCGAACAGATGGCGATGATCATTCGCGGCTGTTTGTTCCTAAGTGGTGGGCAGATGGCTTTCCAAAAGCAGCTGGAGATCCGCAGTGGAACATATGTCTACCGGCAGGTTACGACTGGTACCTGTACTATTCTGCCGTGTGATAAAAGTCGGTGCGTGTCTAAGACATACCCGATCGAAGGCGGGCTATGAATAGGGCCGGAAGAGTTCAGGATGGCTAACGAGGATATCAATTGCCATGAAGCCCTATGTATCCCATCAATACTTCATGTGTAGAAACGGCAACAGCCGGGAGATCAGCTCAAAGGGGGAGCGTTCTCGACCGGCTGTTGTTCGGTGTTCAAAACATAGTACGCAGTGCCCAAGTGTCTAAGCAAGTGGCTACTAGCAACGGGTCAAACAACCGTTGTCAACGGAGACGATGAGTGCGTAGATTGTCCTGTTGCATCGTTTGTTTGCGTATTCGCATATGGATACCAGTTGCAATGAATTACGGTGAGATATTGAGTTCTTGCCACAAATCAAAAAATTAGGATTTGGTTTTAGAAGGTTTACGAAAATAGACTGCTGCGGCAATAAGTGCGACTGAAATCACAACACCAGTAACAATCATAAATACTACATTTTCGGCTGCATCAGCCTTGGTCTGAGCGACGTCCTCTACTGTTTTGCTTAACAGCTCTCCTTTGTCGAGAAGACGTTTTACAACTTGGCCATAAGCCACACTGGTCCACTGAAGGCTGAGTAACGAACTGAATAGATAAAAACGAAGGAGAAAAAAATTCTTATCTGTTGCCATTGCTATGTACCTCAAGAAATACTGAGAGTGATTGTGCGTTGCATAAAAAAGTGGCGGACGAACAAGCCTTTTAGGCGATATTAGATCGAGAAAAGGAACACTTTGAGCTTATAGGGCTAGCGAAGGGCTTGCCTGCTCAACCAAATAATGACAAATGATCTGTCATGATCCAAGAGGGGTGCACTGAGGCGAGCCAGTGGTAGACCTTCTTGTCCAAACAACTCATGGTGTCATGGCCAGAATGAGGATAGACCTATTTTCTGGACCAGATCGATACCGAATCGCCGAGCCTGATATTAGAAGAAGTTCGGCAGATACCAGAGTTCGGAGTATCTTGGCTCAGTGTTAGCCTTAAGTTCACTTATGGCCCATTATCGGTGCTGAAAAATCCTAAATCGTGCTGTGAATGGTCTTGGGATTTTTTACCTGCGACGGCAAGTTGGAAAAACTATTTTGTGCCGGAGTACCTTGCATCGATCAGGCCTTAAACCAGGAGTACGTGTATTGGATTGTGATGCTTTGTTGGCATAGCATCACATGCGTATCTATACGACTGAGGTATCGAGAACGGACTGTCCACTAAAAAAAGTTGGCAATTGTTGCAATACGAATAGAAAATCAGAATATCAATTAGTTGTCAGTATATGGTTCATACAGAGATGTCGTCAGATAGCATAGGTCGTAAACAGCATAAGTTCTTGAGGAGCGATATTTGAGGCGGTTTTTTTTAGTGAAGAGTGTCATTGTAAAGGGGAGGGTTATTGTGAAAATGGTACAACAGAGTCAGTGCGGCAGCCGTACGCTGGGGTTTCGATCAAAGTTAGAGACGCAGATCATCCAACTCGACTTTGACGACTTGCGGGCCAAACACCTCATTGAGGTGTCGGAGAGTATCCGGCTCTACACATCGGAATATGGATATTCGCTCGAAGATGTCGCAGACGTTCTAGGAATTCCGTTGGATTTAGCTCAGCGGATGCACGCCTTCTTGGACAACATACAATCAATACCAGAAACAAGTAGTGCTCGCAATGATTTCCTAAAGGGTTTTGGCGTGGAGAGTATGCGAAAGCTCTATTCAGAATATGATGGCATTCAAGAGTTCTTGCACGACTAGCTTTACTGCTGGTGTATTTGATAGTGACTTTTATAAAGCTAGCTTAAGTATTAGTGATTTTGTAAGTGCATAAATAAAACCTGATGAACGAGTCCTCCGTGCTAGTAATTATGGACTGAATGGTATTACTCGTAGAGCATAGTACGTCCTTAGCACGAAAGTAGTTAAGATCCAGTCACTTCTTTTAGCATACCAGTCGGCGGCTCGTCTCGTGTTTGTTTGGTGCTTGGGTAGTACTGTTTTTGGTAGCAGGAGTCATTGGCTGCTGGCTCTGCTGGAAGGTGCTGGTGTGCATCAGGAACAGGAAAGAGATTGTCGGTGCGCTATATCCACGCTTGCAGGACTGGCCTATTTTTGCTCGAAACTATATTCACTGAAGGATATCGTAAACGAGCATGGGTACGCGCGCAAATACAAGCTTTGCAAAGAAAGGAATTTTCTGGCGTTACAATTGAACCTTTTTAAAAAATTCCTTCACAAGAATGTACGGAGAGGCGGCAGCAAAAAAGAAGTTGATTGAAATGGGTCTGGCGAGATTGCGTCTGCCTTGGTATTAGAGAATGGGGATAAATTCTCCTTTGAAAAATAGGGGATCCAGTCGGTCGAGCCCGAGGGGGTCCATGCCGGTTTTTAAGGGGCCGAAACCCGAGTAAATATATTTACACTCGTATATTTGCCTGAGAGAACATATCCTTACTAACCGGTGGGAACGGAAACTTTAGGGGCTTAAGTGTGGCAGAATTGACTCATGACTTTAATTTGGTTGACGAAGAGTCAAACACGGACGAGAACAGCTCGACTACTGAGAAACTCGACAGTGGCGATTTTTACAATGCTCCAGAGAGACACTGGCTATTGAGATTTAGTGTGGTTATCTTCTGTGTAGGAATACTCGCAGGAACTTCGGCAACTACCGCTGTAACAAATCCATGGATTGGCAACGTCGTATCAGTCATCTGCATGACCCTTACTGTTGGGTGTGTGATTGTTGTTTATGGGGTTGTGTGGTGGATTACTTTGCGTGAATTAAGGACACATACCAGCAAGGAAGAAGCTTCATGGAAGTATGTAGTGTCGTCACTTTATTTTTGGATTGGTCTTTTACTCACCGGCATAACTATTGGTGCTGCCTTTTGGTTAAAGATGATTCCATCTCATAATATAGGCTAATCTCGAAGGCATACGGGCGGCGTATCTCACGCCCAGAGTCACGCCAGATAATTGCACCTGGTTTGCCTCAGGGAGTGTTGCTCAGGCCAATCACAATCCGCTGTAGTTTTCGTTATCCAAAGTAAGCGTACATATCACATGAAATCCGGCCTGTCGGGCTTACACCAAGACAAATGTCTGTACAGAAGCATCTACCGCTGATCAGTTCTTCTAGGAATTAGATCGTGTTTCGTTACAGTCGCGGTAGGTAGAATTCTCTGAAGTAGTTGCATCGTCCGTGAAATAGTGCTCAGATCTGAATGTAGCGGCTTCGAGATCTCGGACGGCATCAAGGTCCTCGAAAACACCTTGCGTCTCAATTACTGACTCTGTTGTAAGATTTAGATTTTTCATTGTTGGGATTTTACGCGAAGGACAAAAACCATGTCTATGGTTGTTTAGACAGATTCGAATTACGAATCTGATATCTCGAATGAAATATTTCCTACAAGTCTAGAAATCCAGTACTCTTCGAGAATTGTGAGAATTGTGTAAGTATAGTGATATCGGATAAAACACATTGTGTGCTCATGTTTCATGACTCTTTTGTCATAGTGAGGTCTGTATTGGTTGCCCTTTTCAATCATAAAGTTCAGCCCGAAATGCAGTGAGTTCGATTGCGTAGGCCTTTGTGATGTGCTTGATATCTAGCTGCAATTGTCGGCAGGTCAAGCAATATAATTATTAAAGGAGAAAGCTTTGCTGCAGTTTAGGTACGGTATTAACTGCTGAGAAAACCTATCGCCTGCACAACCATGTTCTCAGTCTCGCTGTTCTAAGCTGATGAGCGATCCTCACTCTTTATCGAAAAATAAGTTTTCACCGTGCTCCCTAATAATCACTGTTAAAACGCATTTTGGATTGCTTTGGTTCTTTCAGGCTTGGTTTTGGTTAATAAGGTCGGTCTGCCTTGTTGTCGATTACGTCCGCAATCCAACTCTTTCCAGTATGGGTATCGAAGCAGAGCACAAGACCAGTGTCGTGTTGAATAACTGGAACATATCGGCTTTGGTAATATGTCGTTGAACAGTAGAGAAGCCCGATGACGAGAATCGTTAATTTAAACACAACTTCAAGAACGACCTTTATCGCTACATCTTTTAGCATCGAAAAACCCTTTGAGAAGTTAACTACAGATTAGGCACCAACACGCCTTACTGAGAATATAGGTTTTTTTAAGTCGGCGTGAAATCTATAGTTATTGATAGAAGCGTGCCGGTAGTAGTCTGCAGTAGGAGGGTTTTCACTGTCTGGTAGCCAAAAAACGTCGGTGCGTGAAATTAGTGATTTCTGACCGTATCACCAGTGATTGAAAGACGCCGCGATCTGCAGGCTTACATCATTATTGCATCCGGAACCGTCCCACAAAGCCGTTAATTGGTTTTTTCAAGAGCATCAATATCAATACGTTTTTCTTCAAACTCATACCATCGATTGTCTTTCAGCCATGAGTTCAGGCTGACCTTTTCTGTTGCTCTATTATTAAGTTCCCGGATCCAATTTCGAAGGCCTTCAGGCATGGGCTGATTTGTGTTGAGCATCATTTCTACAACTGCCAGCATTTCTCCGTCAGCGCGATATTTCGTTTCATCAATGGCTTTGTTAAGTGCTCCTATTGTGACGTTGCTTTTATGGTAGACCGTGAGTTGCAAGGTGTTTGGAAGGCCCTTGCGTACGACAATTTCGATTGGCTGGCCCTCTTTGTGCAGCCTTGCGTTGTGTGCATTTACCTGAGACTCAACCCATCCGAGAATAGTGGGCTGAAATTGGACCATACCCCATGTTTCAGGTTCGGTTTTCTCACCTGCGATGGATGTAGCTAGCACACCGGCAAGTAGTGAAGCGTACAGTAATTTCATCGTCACTCCCTTATTTGAATTCGTCGGTGTAATCGAACAAGGCTATAGCATATCAGTGGAAGAGTATTCCTGACCATCTGGGGTATCTGACTATCTGTGGTTTTAAGGAAATTGCAGCCTTTTCCCGCTTCTTGGCGGACTGGCTTTCTCCCTGCCGTATCTGTCCCGCTGCTTTCATTCCGTAACGATAAATGAAGACACAAACGCCAACGGCAACGGCAAGAATGGTGACCTGTATACCATAGTGAGAACAGAACGCTGCGTTACCTTGAATGGCGTAGGAGACTGCGACGAACGCATAATAAAGTATGGCCAAAGCAGGCAATGCCAACACGACGCCCAAACCCACAAACAAGTTCGCAGGCAAAACACCTTTTTGTTGTTCAACATACACTGGTTGGACGCTAGTTTGTCTGTTCGGCAATATCCGCATTTAGCTGTATTGTGGCTTCCTATGTTGGCCTTTCCAATTCACGTTCAATTCGTTCCCCTTTTTGCCGTTTACCTTCTCTGCAATCCAGTCCCTTCTGTTTTTCCTTAGCGATGAATTCACTGCCGCATTTATGTTTTTCTTTAATCCTACTCCATACACCCTTAAAGCGTTGGTATGTGTCTGGGTATACCCATTCCTCACTGGTCGGAAAAAGCAGCATGTTGTTAAATGCAACACGCTGTTTTAGTATCGTGTCGCCTCGTACAATACACCCATGAAAACACTCGCTATCTTCTGCCTGCTAGCACTCCTCACCTTCGCCGCTAACACAACGATCATTGGCATGGTGGGTGTTCATGATCGCGATACGCTGACACTACACACTGAAGATGAAACCCTGAAAGTAAGGCTGTCTGGCATTGATACGCCTGAGCTGGGCCAGACCTTTAGTAACAACGCCAAGCCGGCACTATCGGGAATGGTTTTTGGCAAGTCAGTCACCATCAGCAGCACCGGCAAAGATCTCTATGAAAGATCGTAATGGCAGGACACTGGGGACTGTATTCTCAAAGGAAAGAGGCTACGTAAATGCCGAATTGGTTCGTATGGGGATGGCATGGCATAACCGTAGGTACAGCAACTCTACTGGCATGCAAGGCTTTGAAGACTACGCCAAGGAAAACAAGTTCGGCCTGTGGGCTGACAAGAACCCGATAGTACCGTGGGATTGGCGGAAGGGGAAACGGTAAGGCGTTCGTCAGATTTAGCGGCAGCGTTTATTCGTTGCCGCCCTTTTCGTTGCTGAAGCGGACGCAGATGGCTTAGTCCTGACCGATGCTTGTTACTTTCCTGAGCAAGGGGAGTTTTTTTAATAAATTTTCACAATACGTCCATTGATCGAATGTCTCTTTCCACTCTGGCGGAATTGCCCCAACCCCCTTATAGGCTCCAAGTACCATGCCGATCGCGATACTACGTGATGCATTGTCGCCTCCTACCATGGCATTGCCCTGCATCGCCCCTTTTAGTCCCTCTTCTTGCTCGGCATATTTTAAGATAAAGTAAATGGCACCCGGTAGAGTTCCTTCTGTTGGGCTCGCTTTTCCTACCTTGATCGGTTCCGAGCGGCCGACATCCCAGAGTCTGGCCATGCTTGTAAGTGCGAGATCGTCGCTAAACGCTTCTTTAAAAAGTGCGGAATTTGGATCCGCTTCTTCTTCCACCTTGGCGATTGCCTGTAGTACTTTGTCCTTGATAAAGCCGCCCATCTGCGCGGCAACCTCTTCAATAGCTTTCCCTGGTTTCATGCCATGGATCACCCGGTGCGTCACGCGGGCAAAAAATTCTCCGCCACCAAGGGCATGAGCGTCTTTGTGCGTAAACATAGACTTTCTGGCAACATCGACAAGCTCCTCTTCCAATTCATAATAGGCATGGGCTGCGACATGGCGAATGGCCATGGCATTGGATATGCCACCCAAATCTTCAGTCGGAACGCCTTGTTTTACCTGGGCATAGGTCTCTTTCGTCATGGTACAGATCCATGAACCCCAACTCTGTTCGAGGCGTTTCATCCAGTGGGGAATCAACGCGGCGACACTGAACGGCCTGGGTGGATCAGCTATTTCCGCCAAATGTTCTAAGACCAACACATTATAGTCACCGTAGTCGGTTGTGCCGCCCGCTTTTTTACCGGGATGATAGTTTCTCTCGCCCCATCCAATGCCATGAGTTTGACCGCCCATCAGTTCACCGGGAGACATGAATTTCTCAATCGATTTTTTGCCGTAGGCCTCATAAATCTTTTGGGCGTCATATTCGTAATGACTTCCCAAACAAAGTGCATCCGCGACTACAGCTCCAAAAAATGCGCCTTTTATGGCCTCAGTCTTTTTAATAATACTTTCCCCCTTTTGATTAAAAACTTTTTCGGACATGTCCGACGACATCCTGAAGCGAACGGCGAAGGTTTAGGTTTTTTTGTCGCGATACTTTTCCAATTCAATCTCAGGATTCGAATTCAGGACATTGAGAACGTCTTTGTCAATTGAGGTCAGGCAAGTAAGGGACAGGAGGCTGCCTTTATACTTAGCCACCAATTCAGCGGCCTGTTCCGCAGTCAAAGACCTTATTTCATTTGTATTTCTTGGAAAGTCTTCGGCTAAACA
Source organism: Planctomycetaceae bacterium (assembly GCA_018694455.1). Taxonomy (GTDB): domain Bacteria; phylum Planctomycetota; class Planctomycetia; order Pirellulales; family UBA1268; genus UBA1268. The sequence continues at coordinate 17,151 of JABHNP010000209.1, forward strand.
AAGACTACAACTCAGAACCAAAACAGCAGCAATTAAAAATCTCATCATTCGTCACCGTACATATTTGGCAGCGTTCATTCGTTGCCGCCTTTTTGTTTTGTGTCGGCGGGTCGTCTGTCTAAATTAATTAGTGCATGAAATTATCACTCTTAGACTTTTGTCCAACTTTCCCGTCCTCAAAATCAATCACCCATTTCTCATTATCGATATGGTAGGCGTAATACATAGGGGTTTCGTCCAGTTTCACCTCCTCGTCAGGGTCTCCCATGATCTCTACCACCTTTTCTGGACTCATTCCCGCTTTGACTTTTTGGAGATCCTCAAGCGACACCGTTTGGAAAGAACATCCGCACATCACAGTTGCTAGTAACAAACAATAAAAAGTTCTCATCATTCCTCCCCGTAAGGATTTGGTGGCGTGGTAGATGCATCGTCCAGCATGTTGCCAAATTCGTCTTCTGTGTTTTTGGGGGATCGTCTTGCATGGTTATCACATCTGCCACAGCCAGGGAAACCAGGTGACTAGCTTGGCCAACCCCATCAAGATAAGAAATCCGACAAACATCCATACTAACGGCCGCCCGTCAGCTTCGATACGGTCTTCTGGGGGTGGGCGGCCCACTACGTACTCGACGTATTCGCTTTTCGGTGGATCGTCTTGCATAGGTGCAGTTTATCAGACCGCTGCATAAGAAAGCCCGCCCGCAGGAACCATGACAAACCTACGGACGGGCTGAAGTTGTGTAGGGATATTACGGCCCGCAATGTGGCCGGTTCAGGGCGGTGTGCGTCTGTCCAAAAAACGCACACAGAAAACCCACATTTGTTGCAAATAGGTAGTGTTCAGCGGAAGAATGGGCCAGAAACCGCAATGAGAAAAAGAGATTGAACCCCTAGGGGAATCCGGTATGGGGGGGTGGACTCAACCCTAGGAGCCAAACTCTTCATTATTATAGGACACATTTCAGGCCGTGGTGGTTGCCTACAGGCAGCCGCTCTGCAATTACGCCCCGGCATAAGCTATACTACGGAGTCGGCTTTTTCCGCTGCGGTAACCTCACTGGTAACCCCAGCACCAAAAAGGGCCTTCCGGAGGGTACGCGAACGGCTAGCAGCCACATTGGAATTGTCGCCGCATAGCACTTTCTTGAGCGTCCCCCCTTCTCTCTTTCAGCCTTATTTCATAGGCTTAAACGCTTTCAGCGACAACGCCAAAAGACCTATTTCAAAGTAGTATTGGCACTATCTGCAATATAGCGTTATTCTCGGTTGAAACACGTTGAAACCTGTTTGCACCTATCGGTACGGTGGCACCAAAGCGGTGGCACCAGAGTGGCACCAAAGGAAACACCAGCATGAAACCAACGCTTGAGGCTTCCAGCTTTCGATTTACTGAGGATCGTATTGAAGATGCTTTGCGACTCAT
>JABHNP010000170.1 GCA_018694455.1 Planctomycetaceae bacterium
GTGAGGCCTGTGCCGTACACGCTATACGCCCAACTTGTACGCTCATCTTCACTCATGGCATAGGACATAATGCCGACACGTCGAAATGGATCAAATGCCATGAAAGGTGCCGAACGTTCTAAGAAATTTAAATGGCGGATACTTGTCCAGCTATCCATTGTGCCAGGCTGTCGAAATTGCCCAACACGAATCGTTCCAAAAAAAGGCAGGTCTGCTTGTTCACCCCAGACATCAACAAAACTTGGGCGGCCTGATAGACCAAAATCCATCTCAATTGTGAAAGCAGTAGACTCGGTTGCTTTTCCGATAGCCTGAAGCCGTGCTCTTCGAAAACCAACTCCATTGAGCATGTCCCCAAAATAATTTCGGGCCTTTGTATTTTGTCCATAGATACCGTCGTCCAGCTGAAAAAATCCACTCAGTCGAATGAGCGGTAGACCTGCCCCACCATCTTCTAAGGCATCTAATCGTGTCATCAGATTGCCGACCTGATTCGGATCAAGAACAGTATCTGTCTGGTCCTCAAGGCCGTTGAAGCTTCGACCCGCACCAAGCTCGATATTGCCGGGCTGATCTGGTGCAAGCATTGTTTGTGAGTCAGTTGACTCACCTACCTGCTCCTGATCAAGATTCATTTTCGGAGGTGGCGCGGGAAGCTGCTCTGGCTCGACAACCTGCTCTGGCTCAACAACCTGCTCTGGCTCAAACTGTAGATTGTCAAACTGTGTTGGACTCACAACACCTTCAGGAAATTGGTCCTCTGGTTGAAGCCCGTAGACATTCAGTAAACACAGACTAGATAGAACGAGTCCGGAAACTGCCCGAAGCAGCTTTACAAAAAGACGCTGTCTGATTCCCGGCCGCACCACGACTGGGGTCTCCACTCTACAAAAGTCCGAGCAGTACCAACGAAAGTACCACCACAAAAACCGTCGGTTTCTACCTTTTTATCGGCAGAATTGGCAAAGTCGCGGTAGCTTGCCCGAAGTCTTCTTCAAATCTGTAGCTGAAAAGAGAGAAGCTGGAGAGGTTCGGCACTTTTGCAGAGAGTGCAGTCTGGTGTGCGAGAATGAAACGCTTTCCCAGACTGCCTGCCCCTGCAGGTCAGACTGGGAAAGCTTTCTTCTATTTGCGGACTTATCGGAGACGGACAGATCGTGATACACGACCAAAGTTATCGACAAGAATAAGATCTGTCTGAGAAATTGATCGAACAGCTGGCGTGAGTGTCTGATTCGTCATTCCAACTCGTGCCGAAGCAGTGACGTGTGTAATCAGTCGTCCATTCGAAATCATCCATGTGCCACTCGAGATTGGAGAAGGCACAAATACGGATTGGAAATTTTGAATCCTTTGATAATACCGATACGTTTGGAATGTTCCATCAACGTTGTACGTCATATCAACGGATCCTTCGGTATCTGTCATTCGCCATGTCCCAACAGCCATTTCTCTGACTTCAGCATCTGTAAGGACTCGTGATGTCACACCACCAGCAGGTACTACCGATGGTGGTGGTGCTGGATTCGCACTCTGCCACTGACTCATATCCGGTGGATTATCATGGACTGGCTTCGGTGTTGGTCGTGGTGCACCTTTTTGGGTTGCTGAATTATTTGGCTCATACCTTTCTAAGATGACCAAAGCGCGTGCAGAGTCTTTTGGTGCACCAAACTCAGTAGGCACTTTTGAAACGTCTCGAGAAAAACAGACAACAAGTTTTCCTTCATCAAATTTGTAGATGCCTTTCCCTGTTTCGGTATCCTTGTTCTTGATTGTGATTCGCTTGGGATACGACGTTGGATCAATACGAAACTCACGAGTTGTCTTACTTCCACCAATTGGCGACTGAAAAAGAATCGTATAATCGACAATTTCTAAATTTCCTCCGCCGGGAAGCCAGTACTGCATCTGTTCATCTGGAATTTCTTGACCATTTTCAACAAGCTCAACAACTCGCCAGTTCCCACGTACTCTTTCTAATTCAGTGTCAACTGCCGAGGGAGTTTGCGCATTGGCGGAAACAGGGAACAGCATAAGGCTGAAGAATCCAAATAGTGCAAGGCATTGAGCCGAAATGCGTGAAACGTGCATAGCATCCTTTCAGGGATATTTTTCTCCGACGACGGTAATCGTCATAGTATGGAACCAGTTGTGTCAGATGATGAAAAGCAAACGATTCTTCCACATCCGCGATCCCAAGATCATGAGAAATCTATCCGTATCCCGTCAACACGAACCTCTGGTAGAAAGATGCCAAAAAACGGCGTAACACTCGTGTTAATCTCTTTTCCACCTGCTGTTTCAGCACTGTCTCGCAATTTGTGCTGCAAAATACGTCAGAATCGCGTCGGCACCAGCCCTTTTGATCGCAAGGATTGCTTCGAAAGCAGCCCGCTGCCCATCGAGCCAGCCGTTTTCGGCAGCGGCCTGAATCATCGCGTATTCCCCACTGACCTGATACGCAAATGTGGGGACACCAAAGGTTTTCTTCACCCTATAGATAATATCCAGACACGTTATGGCTGGTTTGACCATGACCAAATCTGCACCCTCATCGAGATCAAAGGCAACCTCTCGTACTGCTTCATCTGAGTTCGCCGGGTTCATTTGATACGTTTTTTTATCACCGACACCAAGGGATTTTGCTGTATCAAGAGCTGCATGACTGCCAATCGCGTCCCGAAAGGGTCCATAATATGCGGAGGCATACTTTGCTGCGTATGAAAGAATCCCAACTTCATCATGATGGTTTTTATCAAGTGCATCTCTAATCGCTCCTACTCTACCGTCCATCATATCTGATGGTGCAACGATATGGCAGCCTGCCTGAGCAAGCACGACAGCCTGCTGCTGCAGCACGGTGACAGTCTCATCATTCAAGATGTGACCGTTTTCGAGAAGACCGTCATGACCATGAGTCGTGTACGGGTCGAGGGCAACATCACAAATGATGCCAACATCATTTCCTGTCTCAGCTCGCACTGCTTGAATAGTTCGACATACGAGATTATCTGGATCAATAGCATGCTGCCCATCTACTGTTTTCCGTGACTGATTCATCACTGGAAAGAGTGCTATTGCTGGAATGCCCAAAGACTTCGCCTCAGATGCCGCTTGTACAACACCATCAATTGCCAGGCGATTCACACCAGGCATCGCCACAACTGGTTCACTTCCTAATTTTTCATGAACAAAAAGTGGCCAGATAAGGTCTTGCGGTGTCACACTTGTTTCCGCCACCATCTCGCGAAGCCATTCGTACTGCCGGTTTCTACGAAAACGAGTCGTTGGAAAACGCCCAAGAACACCGCCGGTTTCTGAGGCACTCATGACACCACCGAATTTCTACTATCTTTCACGACAGCTACACCGGGCACAACTGGAACATTGGCTACCGAATGTTCTGATCGTGTTGCGACAGCACATGCTTCGGTTGTTTCCCAAAGTGAAACTTGTCTCGCGATAACACCAAGATCTGACAACACGTAGGGGCTCACGACCTCGAGAAGATACCGTGCCATATTTTCTGCTGTCGGATTGTGCGGCATAACAAAATATTTGACAGGCTCTACTACCTGTATGGCAGCAAGTGCATTTTCATCCTTTTCATAAATCAAAAATGCATGATCCCAGTGATCATCAAGCCATCCAAGCATTCGTTTTTTGATGAGTGAAAAATCTACAATTCGACCAACTTCATCAACTTCATGACCACCGTTTGCAGCCACTACTTCAAGGTCAACACGATAATTGTGTCCATGAAAAAAAGCGCATCGACTCTCGTGACGATAGAGCCTGTGACCGGCACAGAATTTCAGCTGGCGAATAAGTGCGAGTTGGGTTGTTGATGCATCAGGCATAGTGAAGATTTACTCAGCATTCGTGTCTAAAATTACAACTGCGTTGGATTAGGGGCATCGCCATAGACTTCTTTAGGATCAAAAGTCTTCTCGGTTTCGAGAAACTCAAGTTCTGTACTGTTCTCACGCTGCAGGCCAACTGGTACTTTTCGATAAAAGCAGGAGCGATATCCGACATGACAACTCGCATCACCGGTTACATCAACTCGTAACCAGACGCAATCTTGATCATCATCAATTCGCATCTCCACAACTTTCTGGACAAGACCACTTGTCGCTCCCTTGTGCCAGAGGCATTGACGGCTGCGACTAAAATAATGTGCTTCTCCTGTGAGGACTGTTTTTTCAAGCGCTTCCTGGTTCATCACAGCAACCATCAGCAACTCACCTGTCGTGTGATTCGTTGTGACGCAGGGAATAAATCCTTTGTCATCAAACTTAGGAGCAAGTTCGTTGCCTTCCTCAACTTGCTCAATGGATGTACGGGCTGCAAAATGGAGAGGGGCATCTGAAGAACGATTTGATTCTGCCACTGACTTGTTCCAGAAAAGGGAAGGAAATTATTTCATAACGTTCTTCCTATCATACCCGCCAGAATCAAGAGTTCACGCCACTCTCACTGAATACGAAAATGTTTCTCAAAACACCATTCAATCGAGGCACAGCCAAGTGCATAATTTGCACTACAAGTTTCAATAATCCGGTTTTTGCGGGTAGTGAGGTCGTAGACAGTTTCAACGTGTAAGATTATAGAACACAAGATCCCTTACTTCTTTGTGCTCAGGAATATCACTACGTGTTCATGCATTATTTATCTCGCTCTTTCTTTCTCCTTTTCATGCTTATTGTTTGTATGTTCTCGGGCTGCCAACGGCCGAGTCCTGCTCTCATTGCACCACCTATTCCTACGGTAATCGTCACACAACCAAGCATCCAGAATCTCACCAATCCTTTGGAATTCAATGGAAATGCTGCCGCCGTCGAAACCGTCGAAATTAAAGCTCGTGTCTCAGGATTTATCACACAGGTTCACTTCAGCGACGGCCAGCGAATAATAAAGGATGATCTCTTATTTTCAATTGATCAACGCCCATATCTCGTGGTCCGTGACCAGTCTCAGGCTGACGTTGCCAAAGCGCTTGCTGAACTGAATGAACTGGAGAGTGAAGTATCTCGCTATCAAAAACTACTTCCAAAGGCAGTCGTAACACGAGAACAGTACGAAATACTCGTTGCGAGGCGAGATGTTGCGAAAGCGATGCTTGATAAATCTCGTGCAGCAGTCGCTCAAGCTGAACTCGATATCGAATTTTGTCAGGTGACAACACCGCTGACAGGTCGAGTCAGCACACGTGAAGTAGATGTCGGAGACCTCGTTGCAGGAACTGGTGGGCTAGCAACACGGCTGACAACAGTAGTTACCACTTCGCCCGTTGAGGTGTATTTTGATACTGACGAACGTGCACTGCTGCTCGCACGTCAGCGGGCAATCGCAAAACGTGGTGGTGAAGTCGGCACATGGCGAGATATTAAAGAACTTGAAATTCCTATTGCTGCAAGACTCGTCACAGAGGAACAATTTTTACACAAAGGCATTCTGGACTTTGTAGATATTGGTGTGAAGCCAACAACTGGAACGGTACGATGCCGCGGACTCCTACCCAACCCAGACGAACTCATTACACCCGGCATGTTTATGCGTGTTCAGCTTACAACTGCTGAACCAGAGGAAACAATGCTGGTCCCAGAACGGTCTCTTGGCATCGACCAGAGTCGAAAATATGTTGCCGTTGTCAATGAAAAAAACCGCGTTGAATATCGAACCGTAACCACTGGACGAAGCATCCCATCTCGTGATGGAACGCTCCGTGTCATTGAAGATGGTCTTAACGGCACTGAACGCATTGTTGTTTCTGGTATGTCACGGGCCCGTGAAGGCAGTATTGTGCAGCCTCTTGAAGATTTAATGATTCGTCAAACACCACAAGAAATGACGAGCCCGTGATCAGCCAGTTTTTTATCAACAGGCCAGTCTTCGCAACAGTACTCTCACTCGTGATTGTGATCGTTGGTGGTATCGCTGCCATCGGGCTTCCCGTAGGCCAATACCCGGAGGTTGTACCACCAACCATATCAATCCAAACCGTGTATCCCGGCGCATCTGCTCAGGTCGTGGCGGATACCGTCACAACCCCAATCGAACAGGAGGTCAACGGTGTCGAAGATATGCTGTTCATCTCATCGAAAAGCACCGGTGATGGGCAATCTGTTATTGATGTCACATTCAAACTTGGGACCGACATCGATCTCGCTCAAGTTTTGACACAGAATCGTGTGGCAATTGCAGAGGCCAAACTACCTGTCGAGGTAAAGCGGCAAGGGGTGATCACCAAAAAAAAATCACCAAGCATTCTTCTTTGTGTCAATCTATTTTCACCAGACGGCAGGTATGATCAGCTCTACCTAAGCAACTACGCTTTGATTCAAGTGAAGGATGCAATAGCACGACTTGATGGTGTGGGCGATGTTTCTTTTCTTGGAGCCCGTGACTATTCCATGCGAATCTGGCTTCACCCAGATGAACTCGCAACTCGTAATATGACTGCGGGTGATGTTGTCCGCGCATTACGCGAACAGAATATTCAGGTGCCGGCCGGCCGTCTTGGCCAGCCACCAGCATCTCCTGGAATAGCATTTCAAGTACCTCTCCACACCACGGGACGACTCCTTGATCCGAAAGAGTTTGAAAATGTCATTATAAAAACTGGACATGACACACCAGCAACACCTGGAACACCGGTCGTTGGTCGAGAAATTATTCGAATTCGTGATGTCGCAAGAGTCGAACTTGGTGCCAAGAATGAAGATACAGCAAGTCGTCTCGATGGTGACGAGACAATAACACTTGCAATCTTCCAGCGTCCCGGATCAAACGCGATTGCAACAGCGAAACGTGTCCGGCAGGAAATGAAGAAGCTTGCTACAAACTTCCCTTCAGGTTTGGAGTATGGTGTTCTTTATGACACCACTGTTTTCGTAGAAGAAAGTATTCAAGAAGTTGTGAAAACACTTTTTGAAGCAGTGATTCTTGTTTTCATTGTCGTCCTTTTGTTCCTCCAGAACTGGCGGGCGACATTAATACCCATGATTGCTGTACCAGTTTCTTTGATTGGCACTTTCGCTGTCATGGCCGGCCTTGGTTTCTCACTCAACAACCTTTCATTATTTGGACTCGTACTCGCTATCGGAATTGTCGTTGATGATGCTATTGTCGTTGTCGAAAATGTGGAGCGATTGATTCGTCAGGGACTTCAACCACCCGAAGCTGCACGGCAAGCAATGCGTGAAGTCAGTGGTGCACTGATTGCAATTGCCTTGGTGCTGGCAGCCGTTTTTATTCCAACAGCTTTTATTACGGGTATAAGTGGAGAGTTCTATCGACAATTTGCTATTACCATTGCTGCGAGTACAGCATTCTCAGCCGTCAATTCACTCACCCTGTCTCCGGCGCTAGCAGCAATCCTTTTCAAAGGGCACGCTACAAATGATTCGGGTAATAGCACACACCGCAAGAATGATGCTCTACCAACCACCGTGGTGTGCTTACTCACCGGCCTTTTGGCACTCTGGGTTGCTGAAGACTTTGCTCTTGTCTGGATAGGTATTGCTGACGGACCTACGTCTGCTTTCTCTATGTGGGCTGTCAGGCTCAGTGTGTTTGGAGCTGGATTTGCTGGTGGATTTTTTATCACA
>JABHNP010000040.1 GCA_018694455.1 Planctomycetaceae bacterium
CGAGTGCGCCTGTATCCGCAGGCAACTCAAAGAGTCGATACTTAAAGCTTGTTGAACCAAGATTTGCGATGAGGATTTTCATTGTTTCTTTCCTGCTTTCAGAGAATGCTTCCGTGCACTACTTACAAGAAGTTTCTCAGCTGAAAAACGCCGAAACGAGACTTTCTGCAGGGCGTGGAATGACATGACTACCAACAAGTTCACCGATCTGTTGAGCAGAAGCGGCGCCAGCCTCAACGGCAGCACGGACACTACCAACATCACCTTGTACGACGGTTGTGACAAAAGCCCCACCGATATCAACGCGTTTGAGGATTTGAACATTGGCTGCTTTCGCCATCGCATCTGTTGCTTCGACAAGGCCAACAAGGCCTTTTGTTTCAATTAATCCAATTGCCGTATTCATGAATCTTTCCTGAAAAGTAAACAAGTTTCTAAAGGGGAATACTCCAGCCGGTTCGCCGGAAGGAGTCACTCTGGAGTCGTGTTAATTGCCAGACTTTGGGGCCTTTGTTTTGAGGATATTGCCAATATCTTCATGCGGACGGGCAATCACCTGAACGCTGACGACTTCACCAATTCGGCCAGCAGCTGTCGCGCCAGCGTCTGTTGCAGCCTTTACTGCTGCAACGTCACCACTGACAAACGCAGTTACAAGGCCACTGCCAACTTTGTCCCAGCCAAGGAAGGAAACATTTGCAGCCTTCATCATTGCATCAACAGCCTCGACAAGCGTGACGAAACCTTTGGTTTCGACCATGCCGAGGGCTTCGATGTTCTTTGCCATCTTTTGCTCCATATCATTATCACACTCACTACTCCCGGAAGTTGTCCGGGTCGGCTGCGTCGGCACGTGCCGACAACACAGCCAATTGTTGTCTGTTCATCCTTGATTGGGTCGAGGTTACTCCTGCTTGATTAATTCAACACTCGTCGCATGATCAAGATCAGCAGAGTTACCTTCATCTGTATCAATGTGCACCTCTAGTTTGCTCGTGGCATCAGCGCGAACGAGAAGATCTCGGAACACCGTGCCACACGGTCCGTTGATAACCAGGCTCATCCGGTCACCATTCGAGACACCAAAGTGATTCGCGTCTGCCTTGCACATATGAACATGCCGCTCAGCGCGTATGACTCCTTCGGTGAGCTCAATTGCACCAGCTGGACCAACAAGCACACAGCCAGGGGTTCCGCTTATCTTTCCGCTGGCCCTTACGGGGAGGTCAATGCCCAGAGAGATGCCGTCTGTAAATGCCAGTTCAACCTGTGATGCTGGACGGGTAGGTCCAAGAACGCGAACCGTTGGCAGCATGCGTCGTTTTGGGCCTATGATCATGACCGTTTCTTCGGCGGCATAGAAGCCATCCTGGTAGAGATCTTTTCCTGGTGTGAGCGTGTGGCCTAGTCCGAAGAGTTTTTCTACATGCTGATCCGTGAGGTGGCAATGCCGAGCGGAAATACTAACAACAAGTTTTGGAGCAGTATTTGAGTGTTCACGAATCGTTTGGCTCGGGACTCCGTCGTGTCCTGCAAGAATAATATCGCGAACGATACGTTCGACGTCGGATCGCGACAGGCTCGGATTTTGAAGCGTGGTTTGCATGATTGGGTTTGTCTAAGGGGCCATGTTTGTGTTTGCGGCAGTGGCATCTGTGGCGACGCTATCAATGTCTTCCGCAGGAATATCTGCAAGAATTAAACGAGGGCCAGCGTCTAGAATAGTTTGTTGCCATTCTTTAGAGAGGCCGCTGTCGGAGACAACAATATCAATAGCCTCAAGGCCGGAGACGAGCGTCAGGCTCTTCCTGCCAAACTTGGAACTGTCGGCTACAACAATAACTTTTCCTGCAGCACGAAGCATCGCTTGTTCAGTTTCTGCAAGAAGCAACTGTGCGTTAAAAAGACCTTGCTTTGATATGCCGGCAGCGGAAAGAACCGTTGTGGTTACGTGCAGTCGGCTCAGTAATTCATTGGTGTACGGTCCAAGGCAAACGCCGGTTCGTGGTGATACAAAACCACCGAGTAAAATGAGATCTGTTCTTGATTCAGAGGCAAATAGATTAGCAACCGGCATGCTGTTGGTGACAACCTGAAGAGATCTTCCAGCAAGAAGTCTCGCCACCTCATAGGTTGTGGTCCCGCCGTCGAGGAGAACAGTCTCTTCGTCATCAATTATTTTTGCCGTGGCTGCGGCAATCGTTCTTTTTGCTTCCCAGTTAGCTGGCTGCTTCTCATCAAATTCGGCAATTCGAGGAAGTCCTCCTGCGTACAGCACGCCACCATGCGTACGGCGCGCAGTCCCTTGCTCTTCGAGGGCATCGAGATCTCGTCGTATGGTCGACTCTGAGACGCCAAGTTCGCGCACTAACTCGTCAAGGGCTGCAAACCCGCGGAGACGGATGATGTCGATTAATCGGCTGCGTCGTTCTCTTCCGGGCACTGGACATTCTCCTTACGTTGCACTCGATTATCATCAGCAGACGATCGAATGCAATCAAATAATGACAGTTTTGAGCAAGAATTAGTTCAGATTATAAAGATTATAGGTGTCTTTCTGGCATTTTTATTGAAAAAACGACCAAAAGACCAAGACAACAGAAAGACTAGGAAGGATAGGAGGGCTGCGTTGTTTGGCTGGCTACCTGAGGATCATTTGTTACGAGACAAAACGAGCATCCCTCGTTAGGGCGTGTTCTGGTGTTCAGCTGAGTCGATTGAAGCTAGAAGTCTCTTGCCTTTATCTCGCTTTTGTGCGTTTTTCCGAATGGCTTGGTTGTTCAGCGATATCAGTCTGAAAAACATAGTATCATTCAAAAGTATGGAGTTCTTTGGCTCTTAGCCGGCCGTTTTCAATGGCGAACGTTCCTTTTTGAATCAAACGCATCGACAGCATACCCAGAGAGGCCACCGAAGAGCTTTCATCGACACGCGATGAGGCATCGATGATGGTGTGCGCAATTGCCTTTGAGGGCTGTGAATCGTTACTTCCCGGTTTCAACAGAAATAGAACGTTAGCGGCAGAAGACCCTTCGAAGGAAGCGTTCCTCTCGATGAGGAGGGTGATAACTCGCTTTGCGAAAATTCTTGCGGTCCTAGATGATCGATGAAGAACAAAGTATGTTTCCTTTTACGTCTTTTTGAACAATCTTGCAGCCACTGCACATTCGAGAACCACTGAAAGAGTGACGGTAGTACTTATGGCAAACTTTCTGGCCTCCCTCTCTGTAAAACGATTTCACAGAGTCGCTGCTTTTTTTGGTCTCTGTGTACTTTGTACGACAAGGATAGTCGCCAGTGCCAACGCAGCAGATCAACCCAATATTGTTTGGATTGTATCTGAAGATAATTCCATTCATTATCTCGACCACTTCTTCAAGGGTGGGGCCAAAGTGCCACATATTGAATCGCTTGCGAAACACGGATTGACTTTCAACCATGCCTTCTCGAACGCGCCCGTTTGTTCGGTTGCTCGAACGACCCTGATAACAGGATGCTACGGCCCTCGGATAGGAACGCAATATCACAGGCGATATGCAATGGCGGCCATGCCG
>JABHNP010000039.1 GCA_018694455.1 Planctomycetaceae bacterium
TATTTGTTCGTTCAGGGCGGCGGCAACTTCTTCATTCAGTGTTAGTCGAAAACTCATCAAATTCTCCGGCGTTCAAAAACAGGTTGGTGGAAAGGAAACTGTCAGATTCTATTATTACAAGTGTAGCGAACCAATGCTGCAGAGGGCAGAGAAATTCCCTGACTTTTAAAAAATTAAATGATTCAAAAGTAGAAGAGTGATACTGAGATTCATTCTCGATGAGTCGGCGTATAAGGTAGTTGCATTCATTAAACACACTGCGGGTGAGAATGTTGGATTCATGAAACAAGAGCCTTCTTCAAACTTTACGCCTATGGGGCTCTCTGCCCTCCAAGAGTTGATGGGCAGTCGTAATGCTACTTGCGGCGAACGGTTTCTTCCATCACGAAGTATTCCGCTACCAGAATCAGTAAGCGAGTCATTTCGGCGAACCATAGGTCTGCCTTATCGGGATGCTGAATGGAATCTTGATCCACCTGATGCAGCGGGTTGGCGTGAAGCTGTCGCCCGTCAGGCAAAAATTATAGTACCTATCATCGAGCAGATGTGCGATCGGCATGGAATTACAGTCACGCAGAGTACCATTGAGAACGTGCCGGTCTTTGACGTCATACCATCACGAATTTCCAAAGAGAATAGATCACGTTTGGTTTTGAACCTGCATGGTGGCGGGTATGTATTTAATCCCGGCCGAGCGGGACTGCTTGAGGGCGTCGTACTCGCTATAAGTTGTGGCATTCGAGTACTTGTTGTTGATTACCGAATGCCACCAGATCATCCGTTCCCTGCAGCACTTGATGATGCGTTTGCCGTGTGGTCTTCAATTGTCAAAAGGTATCCCCATGACACAGTCGCCATCTCGGGGGCGTCAGCTGGTGGTGGGCTCGCAATGGCAACCATACTTCGTGCACAACAAGAAGGAATACAATGTCCTGCAGCCCTCCTGATTCAGACTCCATGGGCTGATTTGACGCAAGTTGGTGATAGTTTCCAAACCAACGAATGGCTTGACAATGTTGTAGTGAGCTACTCTGCCATGCCAGTGCGGCTAGCCAAGCTCTATGCGAACGGTCATGATTATGCAGATCCTTATCTTTCACCGCTTCAAGGCGATTTGCGATTATTTCCACCGACGATGTTACTCTCAGGCACAAGGGACCTTTTTTTAAGCCTCACTGTCCTCACACACCGCAAACTTCGCCGTGCCGGGGTGCCGGCGTCGCTGCACCTTATCGAGGGAGCTTCACATTATCAGTATTTCATCAATCCGTTTGCAGACGAGTCGCAAGATGCATTTGCAGAAATGACGATATTTATTAATGAGAACCTGTCTGAATGAGTTTTTATAGAAGTGAGAATATGAGATCAATCATTGTTGTGTTCGTGTTTGGTGTTCTGCTGCAGAGTAATCTGTCTCAAGCCGCTGAATCACCTCAGCCTGCAGAATACGCATATCGCGTGGCGGTTTCAAAACAGGTGCCGGGGCTGAATGCTCAGGAGCACCCACTTCCCTTGCCGACAACAATGAGTCATATCGATTATGAAAAAACACTCTTCCCATTTATTAAAAGCCGAGCATATGCAACACAACTTGGATGGGGACATGATAAGTACGTGCGTGATACTGGCGCGTATGTAAAGGGAAAATACTATGGGACGCATCCTGCGGTGCGGTGCTTTTATTCACCAAAGGTGATGTACTGGTTAACGGGAGAACCTGATTTCTGGCCAGAGGGTCGAGATGCAGGAGTTGCACCGCACAAGGGGCCGCGTGAAGGTGTCATTCCTGACGGTGGAATGATTATTAAAGAGATGCTTCCTCCACCAGCAGCACGGTATGAAGGGATGACTGAAGAAGAAATTCTTGCAGTGTTGCGTCTGCCGACATCAGCTGGTTGTGATGTGATGATTAAAGATAGTTCCGGCTCGCCCGATGGTTGGTTTTGGGCAAGTGTGTATGAGGGACAGGAGTTGGATACCACCGACTCATTTGATTATCCGCAGGCAGGATTTGTTCTTGCTTGTGTTCGGTGCCACTCTGTTGCCGAGGAGGGAGGGACTTTTTCGTCACTCCGTAACATCACAGGTTTTCCGGGGGAGCCAATACAATACTTTGTTGATAACACCTGGAGGAAAATCCCAACGGCCCTACAACCCTACGATTTTCGTCATGACCCCGACCCGCCTGAATTTCGTGCTCCGCAGAGTCCGGGTCCAGCGCGACCAAGTTTTGAATTTCTGAATACCTACGCATCAGCACGACACGTTACCTATCCAGAGGTAAAGAAATTTCCGGCTGAATCGAATGACCACATCACGCCACATGCATCTATTCCCGAGCGATTTCTGACATCAGATCAGTGTCTGATGTGCCATAGCGCTGCAACGGGTCGCCATAGCGGAAGCCCCGTGATGTTTCTGGAAACCAAACGTGGTGGTCTCAACGTTTCACCATATGGTGAGTGGAGATGGTCACCAATGGGGCTTGCTGGGCGAGATCCTGTTTTTCATGCACAGCTTGAAAGTGAGCTGTCACAAATCTCACGTGACTTACCTGTTGAGCAGGCTGATGCGTATGGAGATCAGGTAGTCAATACCTGTCTCCGTTGCCACGGTGCACTGGGAAAACGACAGCACGAACAAGATTTTGGAGTAAAGCCATGGGAAACAAAGGGCAAAGAGAGTCTCGATTGGTTTCATATTGCAGACCCAGCGCACCCACACCATAAGTACGGTGGTCTCGCTCGTGATGGCATCAGCTGTACGGTTTGTCATGGGATGGTTGAAGAGTATGCAGACCTGCAGGGATTCTTGGCCAATTCAATTACGGGTCAATTTAAGACAGGTCCTGCAAACGAGATTTACGGGCCCTTCAAGGATGTTGTGACCAAGCCAATGCTGAAAGTCTTGGGAGCAGCTCCGAAGCATAGTTCGTTTATTCAATCATCTCGAATGTGTGCGACGTGCCATGTCATTAATCTGCCAGTTATGGATTGGCCGTTGGGGCATCCACCCGCCGGTGTTGAACAACCGCCACAAGAGCAGGTTGAACAGCTGCTTGCATCTGAGAAGACGCCACAATTTCAAGGTTTTACGCACCGAATTGAACAGGCAACGTATCTTGAGTGGCTGAACAGCAGTTTTCAGGATGAATTTGGACGAACTTCGGAGTCACAGAGTTGCCAGGAATGTCATATGCCGAAGGGGTATGAAAGCCCTGATGGTGATATCTCAATCGATCAGATCGCAACGAAAATTGCAGTGCTTCAGGACCAGGAATATCCAGAATCTGATCATGCGATTGCACGAGAGGATCATCACGTGCGCTTTCGTGAGGAGGGTTTTCGGCGTCATACGTTCCAAGGCATGAATGTTTTTCTGCTGGAAATTTTTCGCCAGTTCAATGATGTACTTGGAGTCCGACTCCCTGATTATGAAACTGGTGTGGAGGGAATTCACTTTGCCATCGACAACTATGTGCAAAATGCTCAGAAGAATACAGCCACAGTTGAAATCCTCAATGTAGAAACTGCTGGCCAGACTATCGCAGCTGACGTGAAGGTCACGAACAAAACAGGTCATCGGTTGCCAAGTGGTGTTGGGTTTCGTCGTGTATGGCTTGAGTTTATGTTGGTTGATAGTACATACGGACGCGACCGAATTATCTGGTCATCGGGCTTGACCAATGGGGCGGGTGTCATTGTTGGTGAGAACGGTCGGGTATTACCGTCAGAATTCTTTGATGATGACGATGGCCAAAATCAACAACAGGCTTATCAGCCACATCACCGTGTTATCGATAGTCCGAATCAAGTGCAGATCTATGAAGAATTGACCCGTGATGCATCAGGGGAGTTCACAACAAGTTTTCTGCATCGAGCGCAAGATGTAAAAGACAACAGACTGCTACCTCGTGGTTGGTCTGCAAAGGGGCCAAGTGATAAGATGCCCGCAGCTTTCGTTGAGGCGACACACCCGCATGGTGTGGGAGACGATCCGCAATATGCTGACGGACAAGGTACAGATATTGTGAGTTATCGGGTGACGGTTCCAGAATGCTTTGATTGTAAGAAGTTACGATTGAAGGCAACTCTCTACTCGCAGGCATGGGCCCCGTATTATCTTCGAGATCGCTTTACCGATATTCCCGAGGGTCCTGAGGGCGATGCCCGACGTCGGCTGTTCTTTTTGATGTCGCATCTGAAGACCGAAGGTACGGTAATTGACGGCTGGAAATTCAAAATTGCAACTGATGAGGAAGAAATCGATGAGTCGAATGAGACCGATGCGGTCAACAGAAAGCGTTGCAGTTGAGATGATGCGGTAGTGTCTTTGTTTTGAGTATTGCTTGAAGGGGGGAGCGATGGATTCAGCCATCTTATTTATGGCCATGATGTACTGTCCATGTGTTGAAGACATGGTGCATGTAGCCAATGTTCTTTATCTGAGTTCATACCTTGTCCGTGACATTCTTTGGCTCCGGATTCTCACGATTTTTGCCGGTCTTTCTCTGCTGCCATTTTATTGCAACTGCAGTGATCATGTTCTTTGGGCACCGATAATCTGGAACCTCCTATTCATGGCAGTTAATTCTGTGCAAATTGCGATTCTGCTGCGTGAACGTCGTCCGAAGCCACTCGGTGGATCAGAGCAAGAACTCTACGACAAGGTGTTCGCTGATCTTGCCCCCGGTGAATTTCGAAGATTACTGCGTCATGGTGATTGGAAAGACGTAGAGGCGGGGACCCTTCTTGTGCAGAAAGATACTGTCGTGAGTGATATGATGGTCTTGAAGCAGGGGGCAATGGATGTGTTTGTTGAAGACCGTGTAATAGCCAGATTAACGCCCGGTCAATTCATTGGTGAAATGAGTTTTCTGACAGGAGATAAGGCAACAGCAGATGTCCGTGCCTCGCAGCCGAGTCGTGTGTTGGTTTGGTCTCAGGAACGACTGAATGAACTGCTTGATAAGAAAGCCACGCTGGCATTTAAGATTCGTGGCATTCTTGGACGTGATGTTGTCGGTAAATTACGCACGCAGAGTGACTTTGACGAAAAGTCGATGTGGGCACGATATCAAGATCGACAGCAGAGTCCGGATGCCAACCGAGATTCGTAATTAGAACTGGTATTCAAGTCCAGCATTAATGCCCTGCGCTAAGAAACCAGTCGTCCACAGATTGAAGCTTGGTTCCAAAGGTCCTGATGTAATTGTGTTGCCTCCAAATTGCTGGGAATTGACAGATGGATCGATCTGATCTGTGACGCGACCTACTGTTGTCCAATAAATCAGTGAATAGCCGACCGAGAGTCGAAACTGAGACCAGATGGCATAGTCAGCAGTGACTCCAAATTCACCGGCAGCCGCAAACAAAGACCGTTCGTTCCCGGGATTGGTTGGTTGTGCGAGGACGCCTCCAGGAAAAGTACTTGTTATGCCAGCACTGGTTGTTGCTGTCGTGACACCATTAATACGAGTACTCACGGTTGTTGCACCGAGTGCAACCTTACCAAGAACCTGCAATGACCATCGATCTCGCCACCATTTCTCAATCATGCCAAATTCACCACCGTAAAACTGGTTGAGTGTTCGGAATGAGTCTGATGCAGTGTAGGTGTCAAAACTTGTCGCTCCATTTGAGACACTCGATGACAGATTCACTGCAAGTTGATCTTCGAGCATCAAATATCGAAAACCACCTGCCCAATAGCGTCTATGAAAATCTTCTCCCTTTGTTGTGTTATATCGATATAAAACGTCAACACTTCCAAACTGACTACGAAGTGCAGCATCAGCTGTCTGATCAAGGAGTGTTGGATTTGTGCTAGGTTGGAGACCTGGTTTTGGAATTACAACGGCTGCTGGTTGTCCAGTATTGGCATCGATATAGGGACGTGCTAGATAAGGGTTCCCACCGGTCGTTGAAAGGTTAAACGACTTTTTCGTAATAGCCAGTCCAAACCAAGATGCTTCAATACCGCGATCCTCCTGTGGTGTGAACCAGAAGCCAGCTGTGAGTCGTGCACCAGATCGCATGGGTCCATCAAAACTGGTTCCTCCAAAAAGAGTGCTTGTTGTTGGTTGCCCAAGCACACCAATGCCAGCAGTTGTTATGGGGACAAAAGGACTGCTTGTTATGAGTGGAGGTATAGCCTGGCCGGTGGTGGCCCAGATGAGATATTCAGTTGAAAACCAGAGACGGCCAGGAAACTCGGTACGAAAAACACGCGTGTGGTCTCGCGTGCACGGTTTGTGGTTTGGGGCCTTATGGTAGGCAAGTTCACCGGGTCCCATCCATAGTCGGTCAACAATGTTTCTGTCACAGCAGGATGCAGGAGCTGGTTCTTTGAACCACGAAAGCAGTTCTTTGGGATTTTCAGAAAATCCAGTACTTCGTACTGGATCAAAACCAGCAGGAACTTGAAGGTCATCGGCCCGTTTGGCTGGAGGCCAAATACTACCAGCCTCCTCCTCCGCGATGGTATCAGCTGGATCATCTACCGAATAAGGATACCCAAGTGGTTCTGGCTGGCTCGTTAAACCAATTTCAGCAGAGAGATTCCGTAAGCTCAGCAATGCAATTGCACAGCAAAGAACAATACCCACTATATTTGGATAATTCATACGGTTTTGAAACATACCTGTCCTTTATGGAATGGTGCATGTGCTCTCTCTACACGCACCTCACCGGTAATATGTATCGGCTGGATAGACCTTGCGGCCTGAACGGCTTTGTTTTTCCCAGAGCATATAAATACTCTAAAATACCTATCCCTATTTTTCGTTAAAGTCAGTGACACTTTTTGGTCGATTTCGACAATAAGGTAGCACGTTCAATCCCAGTGCACGGGAGTCGTGGTTACCAGTCACGAGAGCGCCCGTTTCCCCCGCGAGGCGTCACTATGAAATCGTCGCGCGTAGAGATGTGGTTCAAACGTTTGGGTGTTGCAGTGGTTTTCACTGCCGCCCTCGCGGGGTGTTCGCGCGGCCGCTATTACCTTCAGGCTGATCGGGAAGTTGATGCGTTACTGAAGGAGAAGTCGTGTGACCCGAGGTGGGAAGTGCCCTTTGATTACAACGTACGATCAGATAAACGAAGTCGTTTTTATGATCCATACAATCAGATTTTTCCACCGATGCCGCCAGATGATCCAACGTCGCATCGCTATATGCATTGCGTTGATGGCAAGCATGGTTTTAATCGATGGCACATCAATGGTGACCGTACAACACTCGATAACCCAGACTGGCGATCTCGACTTTGTGAAGTTGTTGATATCACCGAATCCGGTGCGATTGAATTGAGCAGTAAATCTGCCATGCGATTGGCATATCTCAACTCAATTAGTTGGTGGGATCAATTGCAGACATTGTATTTATCCGCCCTTGATGTGAGCACAGAACGCTTCAAATTCGATGTTCAATTCTATGGTGGTAATACAACGTCATATCGTAACCGTGGCCCTTCAAATCCGTCTGGTCAAATTACGCAATGGGGTACGGATACAAATTTACAAGCACGGCGATACCTAGCCACAGCTGGTCAGCTCGTTGTTGGATTAGTCAATTCTGTGGTCTGGACGTTTTCTGGACCAAATCAATACGCCAACGTTTCGTTGGTTGATTTTACATTTATCCAACCTTTGCTCCAGAACTCTGGTCGTTCTGTTGCACTTGAACCACTTACTATTGTTGAACGAACACTTTTGGCAAATTTACGCCAACTTCAATTTTACCGACAGGGTTTTTATCTCCAGGTTGTTTTTGGTGGTAATCAGCCACCACGTTTGCAGCGACGAGGTGGCTTTTTTGGTGGTACTGGGTTTGCAGGATTCTCAGGAACAGGGGTCGGTGGTTTTGGAAATATCGGTGGCGCTTTCTTCGGCGGGCAGGGAAACGGCTTGCAAACCGCAGGTGGTGGAACTGGAGGAGCCGGTTTTGCTGGTGGTGGTGCAGCCAAGTTAGGGGGATTTGTTGGGATTTTGCAGTCCCGCCAACAGATACGAAATCAGGAGCAGAATCTTGCTGCACAGCTGAGAGCTCTTGCTCAATTGGATGCTAATCTTGAGGCTGGCCTTGTGGGTGTTGAGCAGGTTGATCAATTGCGCCAGAGCGTGGAGACGAGCCGTGCCACCCTTCTTCAGGCGAAGACTGGACTCGCGAACCAGATCGAAACATTTAAAGTGAATACTTTGAATATTCCATCAGATACAGCAATGGCCCTTGATGAAACATTTATCAAACCATTTCAATTTATCAGTCCGGAGATGCAGGCTTTGCAGAATGGTATAGGTGATTTTCTGGCAACATATTCTTTTGGTGCCGAAGAGCCGCTGAAAGAAGTCGATGATCCCCGGCAGGATTCTATAAACGACGATCCTGCAGCACTTGAGTTGGTGCCTCCCGCAGTGGAGAAACAGCCCGCAGACCCACTCCTTTTGCCAGCTCCAATAAATCAGGAAGGTCAGGGAAATGTTGTTGGGGACACAGAAAAAGAAGTTTCAATAAAAAAAGAACAGTCAGTATTACAGCCTCCGGCTGATTCAAAAGAAGAACTCAAAGATACTGAACGGCTGCTGGCCGAGGCGGATCAATCGCTGATCAAAGCATCACTTGAAAAACTTGATCTCTTACGAGATCAAGTTGAGTTGCAAGCTGTTGATGTTTTGTCAGATCTTCAGCGTGTTGATGCAGATGCGACATACCGAATCAGTCGTATGCGTCCAACAGAAAAAGAAACATTCACCCGTGAGATGCGGCTCCTCAACGATGATCTTGAGCGCCTTCTCAAGCAAATTGAGACAAACGAAAAAGAAATTGAAGCTCTTGGTGAGGCACTTGTACCAGAGAATCTTCGGGAGACTGCGGATGCAGTCGTTGGACTGGTTTCAGAAATTGCTTCAGCTGTTGATGAGATGTCACTTATCCAGGCGCGTGCGCGTGTTGAGGCAATTGCAATTGAGCCTGAACGAATTGACCCGGATATCGCATTTGAAATATCACGTGCGAATCGGCTGGACTGGATGAACAATCGTGCTGCGTTAGTCGATCAGTGGCGGCTCATTCAATTTAATGCTATGTCATTACTTGCCGGTCTCGATCTTGAGATTGATGGTAATCTACGTACAACAGGCAATAACCCAGCTCGCTTCCGTGCACCAACTGGTGAAATGGGTGGTCGGCTTCGGTTTGATGCACCTCTGACTCGATTAATCGAGCGCAATAACTTTAGGCAAGCGATTCTTGATTATCAGCAGGTAAGGCGTCAGCAGATACGGTATGAAGATAGAATTAAGCTTTCGATCCGGCAATTGTTACGACAACTCGAATTGGACGAGAGAAACCTCGAGACCCAGCGCCGAGCAGTGATTATTGCCATTCGCCGAGTTGATCAGACACGATTGAGTCTCAGTCAACCAGCACCCCCACCTCCACCGCCGAGTGCTGATGGATCAATCCCGATTGTTGACATAGCAGCAGGCCAGCTGGCACCGACTGCAACGCTCAATCTCATCTATGCTTTTAATGATCTCCGGAGTTCTCAGGATGCCCTGACAAGCATATGGGTTAATTATTATGCAACACGAGCATCACTCGCCTACCAACTTGGTGTCATGAATCTTGATGAACATGGTGTGTGGATCGATAAACCCTTTACGGACTGTAGCCGTACAAGTAACGAGGAGATGCCTCTCCCACCGCCAGTGCCTCAAGAGTGGCTCGATCATCTGGAAGAAATCGACCCACCGCCACCGTTACCTGGAGATGCAGAAATGAAAGTGCACGAGGCACCAGGGATTCTGCCGAGCATCATTGCTCGAGCAATGCCATTGAATTCAGGAGAGTCGGAATCTGAAAGCAATAATCAAACAAAGAATAAGGATGTACTTCCGGCGTCTGCAGAAACTAAGGAGGATCAGCCGTGGGCAGATTTGATACCATCATTTTTAAAGTGATGGTTCTTTATGGTTGAATCAGCAGTGGCTTTCGATATCTCTTATAAGATAAAAAACTGTGTGAGAAACTTGAGCGAAGCAACATAGTTGAATAGAAAAATACCCTGTTTTCCCCAGTACGAATTGGCTCATTTGTGGATAGTTCAGCATCATCAAAATCAGTACTCGAACAACCAACGGCTACTACGAATGCAGCCGCTATCGCAGATCTGTTGGGAAATCCGACAGCCCAGCAGGAGCCTGTAGGGAAAAGCCCTCGGCGAGGGTGGGTATGGTTCCTCTTGTTTGTCTCGCTTTTTCTCGTAGCTGTATTTCTTGCTCCACGCCTTCTTGAGTTTTTACCAGATGCGAATCAAGCAGCCGACCTTACAGGTTTGTCTGTGTATACCGTTCAAAAAAAGGATCTTAAAATCACCGTCACTGAAGAAGGAAGTTTAGTAAGTGATGAAAATGTTGACATTACATGTGATGTAGCTGGTGGCGCTACGATTATCTGGCTTGTAGACGATGGTGATCGAGTAACCGAGGGAATGGACATTGTCAAACTCGATGCTTCAGTCTTATCTGAAAATGCGACTGCTCAAAAAATTGCTTATGAAAAAGCGAGAGCCCTGATGATTCAGGCGGATAAAGATCACGCCGCTGCAAAAATTGCAGTTGAAGAATATCGGGAGGGTCTCTTCAGAAAAGATCTTCGTACTGCGGAGTCCAATGTCACTGCTGCAACAGAGCGACTTCAGGCAACAGAAAATACACTTGCGTATGGGCAACGTATGTTTCGAAAGGGCTATATCACACCACAGCAACTCGAAGCACAGAAATCAGCTGTAGCACGAGCAAGCCTTGATCTTGGTACTGCAAACATAGCACTTGAAGTCCTTACGACGTACACAAAGCCAAAGATAATCACCGAGCTTGAAAGCATGCGTGATTCAGCAGCAGCCCGTCTTGCGAGTGAAAAAGCTGCTCTTGAACTTGAGCAGATCAAACTTGAGAGGCTCGAGGGCGAACTTCTTAAGTGCACCATCAAAGCGCCGCAAGACGGTCTGGTCATTTATGCAAACTCTAGATCAAGAGATCGTGAGACTGAAATTAAAGAAGGCACCTCTGTGAAAGAGCGGCAGGTTATCTTGCAGCTCCCTGATCTCACAAAAATGCGAGCAGATGTAGAGGTCCATGAGTCGAAAGTAGATGAGATTACACTAGGAATGCCTGCGATTGTGCGAGTGCAGGATCTGAAATTTCCAGGTGTGGTGACGTCAGTTGCAAATCGACCAGAGTCAAACTGGTTCTCAACAGCAAAAAAATATATTGTTGGCGTACGAATTAATGAGAATTCTGAAACCCTCAGGCCTGGGTTTACTGCTGAGGCAACAATTATTGTTTCAGACCTTAAAAATGTGATTGCAGTGCCTGTTGCTGCAGTGATCGAAGACGGAGAAGAATTTGTTTGTGCTGTACGAGATGGAGAGGGATTTGAAAGACGAGTTGTGATGCTTGGAAAAAGTGATGATAGGTTTGTAGAGATCGTGCAGGGGCTTGAGGAAGGCGAACAGGTATTCTTAAATCCTGAAAAAGTGCTTGGAGCATCGCTTTCACGTGAACAAGAACAGCGTTCGGAGTGGTCGGGTCGGCCTGAAAGAAAAGAATAGTTCAAAAGTGCATGCCGTATACGTGATAGATAGGCAGTTCTTATGACAGTTCGACCCTGGAGAGAGTGAAATCGACGCATGAACGTCATTCAGCAACTCAAGCTTGGCTTCCGCAGCCTGATGCTTCATAAGCTTCGTTCAGCACTTGCCGTCTTGGGCATTCTTATTGGTGTGACTGCTGTGATTTGGCTCGTTGCTATGGGCGAAGGGGTGAGTTATCAAGCGCAGCAACAAATTAAAGATCTTGGTGCAACAAGCATAATCATTCGAACGATCAAGCCATCAGAAGAGGCCAACAGTGACAGCGGAAGTCGTTCCGGGATTGCCTACGGGTTATTGCGCTCAGATTATGACCGTATCATTACCAATATTCCAACAATTTCTGCAGCAGTACCAATGCGAGAAATTAGTCGAGATGTGCGTCGTGATGAATACGTTGTTCCAGCCCAGGTGATCGGCTGCACTCCTAAATATTTTTCTATCAACCGTCTTCCTATCGCTCGTGGTCGACCGCTTGCTGCATCAGATCTACAAGGACTTGAAAATGTCACTGTACTGGCACATGACGTTGCTGAAAGATTATTTCCGATTCAAGATCCTCTTGGTCGAGCCATTCAGATTGGTACCGAGTTTTACGTTGTTGTCGGTGTTGCGCAAGACCGAACAGCAGCTGCTGCTATTGGAGGAAGTTTTTCAGCGAGGCAGTACAACCGTGATGTGTATATTCCGCTTAATACGTTTCAAAAACGGATAGGTGATCGTGTGATCACTGTGCGTGGAGGTACTTTCCAGAACGAAACTATCGAACTGAATCAAATTACTGCTGTTGTAGATGATGTGGCAGCGGTTGATGCCTCCGCTGATATTATTCGTGCACTGCTTGAGCGGTATCACAAAACAGTTGATTATGCTGTTGTTGTGCCTAAAGAATTATTGGAGCAGGCCGAAACGATGCGGATGATGTTCAACGTACTGTTGCTTTTAATAGCAGGGATATCGTTAGTCGTTGGTGGCATTGGCATCATGAATATTATGCTTGCCACGGTCACTGAGCGCACACGAGAAATTGGCGTCAGGCGCGCTTTGGGTGCAACGAAAGGAGAGATTGTTCAACAGTTTCTCTGGGAGACGGTTGTGCTTTCTGGTACCGGTGGTCTTTTGGGCGTCGCAGTTGGTTTTCTTTGTGGCCCTACCGTTCAGGGTGTTCGGTTTGCGATTAAAAGTTTTATGCCTGATGTCTGGTTAACACTACCACCAACAATTCATCAGCTTGAGCCGAGACTAGCACCTTGGTCGATTATTGCAGCGTTTGGTATTTCAGTCGGTGTTGGCATCGTATTTGGTATCTACCCAGCGCGGCGGGCCGCCAACATGGATCCAATCGAGGCACTTCGTCATGAGTAAAACAAAGGAGGAGGTGTCAGAACCTGTCCGCGTTGCGATGGTACGTGATGTCACCAAGGTCTATCGACTCGGCGGACAGGATGTCAAAGCGCTTGCGGGTGTCTCCTTTGAATTCAAGCAAGGTGACTTTGTTGCGATTATGGGTACATCAGGTTCTGGGAAAAGTACACTTTTAAATCTGCTCGGCTGCCTCGATAGACCAACTTCCGGTCAGTATTTGCTCGGTGGTCATGATGTTGCGACCCTGACTGATGAAGAAGTATCACGGGTTCGTGGTCGTTACCTTGGTTTTGTTTTTCAGTCGTACAACCTGATTCAGCAGCTCAGCGTGGTTGAAAACATTATGGTACCGCTGTCATATCAGGTGCCGGTTCGTCCTGATGGTCGGGAGTTGAGTACCAAGCTCGCAACACTTGTCGGGCTTGCTGGTCGTCTTGACCATAGACCAAGCCAGCTCTCCGGTGGGCAGCAGCAACGAGTCGCAATTGCTCGTGCATTAGTCAATAACCCTCATGTGATACTTGCAGATGAACCCACAGGAAATCTAGATACCGCAACATCCAATGAGATCATGGACCTGCTCGATGTGTTGAATAAAACGGGCAGAACCATTGTGATGGTGACCCATGAACCAGATATTGCCGAGAGAGCGAAGACCGTGATAACCCTTCGTGATGGCCTCATTCAAAGTGTCGAACAGAACCGGTCGTGAAAAATAAAGCAGGGTGTTTTGCCGCAGCATGTTCCTCAGCGGTGCTGCTTGAAAAACCAATCAAGTATTTCTTTATCATGATATGCAGCGGTCCAGGAATCATGGCCGACGTCTGGTAGTTCTGTGTATTTTGGATGACCACCGGCTTCCTTCACAGCGGCGACCATGGAGCGGGAGCAGTCTACCGGGATGACTGTATCGGCATCGCCATGAACAACCCAGAGGGGTACATCTTTTGCCAGTTCAGCATATTGTTCTTCACTCTTGCCGCAGACTGGAATTGCCGCAGCAATTCTGTCAGGTATTCGCATGGCAACTTCCCATGTTGCAGCACCACCCATTGAAAGTCCAGTGACAAGAATTTGATCGGTATCAATTGCTTCTGTTTCGATGACATGGTCGAGAGCTTTCAGAGCAGCTTCCATGTCTGTTGTCATATCTACGGCTGACCATCGATAGCCTTCTCGGCATTGTGGAGCAAGAATGAAACACGGATATTTATTTCGAAGCGGATCGGCTGTCATCCACGCTGGGAAATACTTGAGTTGATTTAAATTGTCTGATCCACGTTCTCCGGCACCATGAAAAAACAAGACAAGAGGAAACTTCTTCTCGGAGTCTACTGACTCGGGTCGTAAGAGGCGATATCCAAAAGAAATGTCGTGACCATCTTCTTCGACAGAGACAGTCTGTTCCTCGTAGAGTTTTTCAAGTTTCATGGGTGTGGGTTGTTCTGCAGCACACTGATTAGGAAAATACATACTAAGGA
>JABHNP010000251.1 GCA_018694455.1 Planctomycetaceae bacterium
AATCCGGGATTGAGGTTGAGACGGTTAAGAAATTGCAGGAAGGGCACCCAAATCTTATAGATCATTTAATTGATGGTCGCGTGCAGTTAATTTTCAATACGCCGCGTGGTAAGGGAGCTCGTACCGATGAAGGAAGAATACGAGCGGCAAGCGTTCTCTACGGAGTTCCTTGCATCACGACACTTCCGGCAGCTGAGGCGTGCGTGCGTGCGATGGAGGGGTTAAGGAGTGAGCCTATGAAGGTCCAGGCAATGCAGGATCGGTTTGTGGCAGGGGCAGTATCTATCAGTCGATGAGCGTTAACGAGAGTTCTGGCAGACACAATGGAATCTCCTTTCCCGGAAGTGCCCGCGGGTCCACGGCCGTTACTATCTTGTGCCCCAGATGTCCCGCCAAGTTTGACGGCAAGAACTCTCGATGGTCTTGAGTGGTTGTTAGCACGAGAGTTGGTATCACTCGGGGCCACAGATTTGCGCATAGGGCGTCGGACAATCGAGTTTTCTGGATCTACCGAGACTCTCTACAGGGCGGTGTTGGAGTCTCGGGTAGCTATTAGAGTTCTGGAGCCGCTTGGTCGGTTTGCAGTGAGCTCGCCGGAAACACTTTATGCATCGATATCGAGTGTGGATTGGGCAAAGCATCTACGGCCAAATCAAACTCTTCGCGTCGATGCCCGAGTCCACGACACATTTATAGACCACTCACTCTATGCGTCTCAAGTTGTCAAAGATGCAGTTGTAGATGGTGTACGAGCCGTACATGGTCGCCGGCCCAATGTGCAACTGCATGGTGCGAGTCTCCGGCTATCCCTTCATCTTTCTGGAGAGACCGCAACACTTTTTCGTGATGCTGCTGGTCAGTCCTTGCATCAGCGTGGTTGGCGTCAAGGAAGAGTCGAGGCACCTTTGTCGGAGGTGCTAGCTGCTGGAGTTCTTGGTATTACGGGATGGCAGGTGGGTGAGCCTTTGTTGGACCCAATGTGTGGTTCCGGAACACTAGTTATCGAGGCAGCAACTCGAGCGGCTGGTCTTGCGCCAGGTTTATTGCGAGCGAGAAAGAGAAATCAAGGATTTTTTCGATTTCATGATTTTAATCGAGAGCTCGCAAAGAGGATTTTGATCGATCTTGAGGAGAGAGCCAGAACACCTTCCGGTAGTTTTTATGCAAGTGATCTCGATCCAGATGTGATCCAGGTTGCAGAGCAATCGGCTGCCCTCGCCGGTGTAGCAGATTATGTAACATTCTCATGCAAACATTTTGAGGCTGTGATCCCAAAAGAAGACTCGGGCTTGATTGTTACGAATCCACCGTACGGAGAGCGACTCGCTCAGCTAAGAGCAGGCGCTGTATTTCGGCGACTTGGTGATTGGTTAAAGAATTCATGTCCGGGTTGGCGTGCCGGGGTGCTTGCTCCTGTTGAACTCTCTAAATCAATTGGCCTGAAGCCAGATCGTCGAGTGATTCTTTCGAATGGTCCAATTGAGTGCAGGTTGATTGAATTAGTTATTCGAAAAAAGAAAGTCTTAACGGAGATTGTGGAAGAACAATCGGCGATAAACTCTGATGTAGAGTCTTTGGGTTCAACGAAGAGGGCATCACGAAGTATCAATGATCAAATAGGTGATTTTCGACGACGTCTTGCGAAGCGAAGTCGTCATTTGGCGCGATGGGCAAGAAGACAAGGGATTGAAGCATATCGTCTTTATGATCGTGATATCCCTGAGATTCCTCTTGTTATCGATAGGTACGGTGATTGGCTTCATACAGCTGAATACGAGCGTCCTCATGAGCGGACGGCTATTGAACATGACGTCTGGCTCGACCGCCTCATGGAGGCAGCCGCGGACGAGCTGGGACTTGCGACAGATAGTGTTTTCTTAAAAGTGCGTCGTCGGCAGCGTACTGGCGGGCAGTATGAAAAGCTAGATGATCGCTCTGCAAATTTTCTTGTGGGTGAACACGGATTAAAATTTGAAGTTAATCTTTCTGATTATCTGGATACAGGCCTGTTCCTCGATCATCGACAAACTCGATCAATGGTTCGCGAAGATGCTCAAGATCGTTCCTTCCTAAACCTTTTTGGGTATACAGGTAGTTTCTCTGTCGCGGCAGCTGCTGGTGGCGCCGAATCAACGACGACTGTCGATCTTTCAAATACATATCTTGAGTGGGCGCGAAGAAATTTATCAGCAAATGGGTTTTTAGATCGACGGCAGCATGTCCTTGTGCGGGATGATGCCCGGGCCTTCCTCGAACACCGTAGTCGTCGAGGCGAGCGTCCATTCGATCTTGTGGTTGTTGATCCCCCGACATTTTCACGTTCCGCGAGGCAGCAGCAGGATTGGGACGTTCAGCGGGATCATGTCGAGTTGCTTCAGGCCGTTGCCCGAAATCTTACTGCATGCGGGGTTGTTTATTTTTCAACAAATTACCGGAGATTTAAATTTGATGAAAACCTTCTGGCCAATATCTACGATATATATGAGATCAGCCGGCGGACGGTACCAGAAGATTTCAGAAATACCCGAATTCATCGTTCGTGGAAATTTGTGAAGAGGGCGGGATCATGAAGAACAATCGGTTTTGTCCACAGAATCGCTCATCCTTGAGACAGGGATGGGTTGTCGTAGCTTGCACGGCGGTCGGTTTAAGTTGTTTTGGGTGTCAAGAAACGAACTCGAATCGGATATGTCTTGTTTCAAGTTTGCCACGGACTGGTGTGTCCGGGCAGGTGAGTGATGAGGTTGTGCAAGGAATTCGACTTGCAATCGAAGAGGTCAAAGGAAGAGTTGGGAGATTTATGCTTGAATATCGTGATCTCGACAATAGTGCTTCAGTATCAGGCCGGTGGACGAGTGAAGGTGAGGCAGCCAATGCTCGCCTCGCGGTACAAGATCCCGATGTGATGGCTTATGTAGGCACTCTCAATTCAGGAGCGGCCCGCGTTTCAATGCCAATTCTCAATTATGCAGATTTACTAATGGTGTCGCCAGCGAACACAGCGGTGGGTCTGACGAAGCCAGGGCTTGGTATCCCGGGGGAACCCGGAGTGTACCGTCCTTCAGGTAGGTTGAATTACATCAGGGTTGTGCCGGCTGATGATCTACAAGGTCCACTTGCTGCAGATTGGGCATTTGGGCGTGGGGTGCGACGAGTTTTTGTAGTTGATGATGCTGGTGTTTATGGGCAAGGTGTTGCGTCTCTCTTCGCTGATCGATGTCGAGAGAAGGGCATGGTGGTTCTTGCGCATGTTTCAATTGATCCACAGGCGGCTGAGTTTAAATCATTTGTTAGATCAGTAATGAGTGCTGACCCAGACCTTGTTTATTTTGGTGGCAGCGCTCGAACAAAAGGTGGTCAACTCGCGCGTGATCTCGTGTCAGCTGAAAGTGAAGCAATTCTGTTGGTATCTGACGGATGTCGTACCAAAGCATTTCTTGATGCGGCAGGTGCAGCCTCTTTAGAGGGACGATGCTTTGCCACATCTGCAGGATTATCTCCACAACAATCAGATTGTTCAAAAATCATGTTTCTTCAGCGGTATCAGCAAAAATATGGAACATGCCCGAGCAATGCCGCAATTCATGGTTATGAGGCAGCGAGACTTGCAATCCGAGCAATTGCTGACGTAGGGCGTAAAGATCGTCGTGCGATTGTAGAATCTGCTTTTGCAAGCCGAGTAGACGACGGTGTGCTTGGGGACTGGAGCATCGATGTAAACGGGGATACGACACTTCAGGAGGTGTCCGTAAGTGTTGTTCGTAATGGTACATTTGAGCATGAAGAAGTTGTGCCAGCTGCTGACATAGGCAAAAAGAACGTCAGCAGATAAGACTAAGGAAACAGATTTTCCTTACGGCTCACTTTGTCGGGATACAGTGCGTGGACGTAGCATCCTTTCTTCAGCAATGCGGTATCGGAATCACAAGTGGTGTGTTTCTTGGGCTGATGGCCGTGGGGTATACTCTCGTGTATGGGACTGTGGGACTCATACATTTTGCGCACGGGGATGTCGTGATGCTTGGTGGTTGCCTAGCACTCGCAATCCTATCATTTCTAGTGCCCCTTCCAGTTGTTCCGTTGACGGGTTGCTTGGCGGTGATTCTAGCTGCTATGTGCAGTGGTTTATTCTGTGGTTGCCTCAATGTCTGTATTGATCGATTTGTGTACCGTCCACTGCGAGACGCGCCTCCTCTGTCACCGCTTGTATCAGCAATTGGTGTTTCATTTGTGCTCATGAATGTGGGGCTTGTTTGGATTGGGCCAACTGATCGAGCATTTCCAAAAATTTTTCTAGACACCACTCATTCAGTTGGCGGAATCTCTATTCTGATGGCTGATCTTCTGGTTCTTGCAATTAGCGTCCCACCACTTTTATGCCTGTATGTTCTCCTTCGGCAAACTCGTTTTGGAAGATCGTTACGTTCAATTGCTGCAATTACCCGTGCAACAGCTCGTTCGGGTGAAGCAGGGAAGCTTATTGGGGCAACTTTTTTTATTAGTGGATTTTTGGGTGGTGTTGCGAGTGTCGCGGCAGGTATTCATGCGACAACAATTAATTACCAGATGGGACACCAGATGGGCCTGTATGCTCTTACCGCAGCAGTCCTTGGTGGCATTGGAAGTGTACCCGGTGCAATCGTTGGTGGACTAGTTGTTGGATTACTCCGTGCGATTTCTGTGGCTGTGCTCGGTCCTCGCTGGGCCATGGCATCGGTGTTTCTTGTCCTTATTGTTTTCCTTGCTTTTCGTCCCCAAGGAATTTATGGGAAATCAAAAACAAGAGGAGGGCAACATTGAAAATGTACACGGGGTCCTTAGCTTGTTTTTTGAAGTGTTCTAAAAGAAACTGGGAAATACCGGTTTTCACAGTGTTAGCCCTTGCTCCATTGTTCGGTCCTGCATTTGCAGGTGGGCTTGGTGGGCAGATTACCTCAGTGTTTATAATCTGTATCGCTGCTCTTGGCCTCAATGTTATGGTGGGATTTACTGGATTATTACACCTCGGGATCGCATCTTTTTTTGGATTGGGAGGGCTTTTCCTGGCCATTCTCACGGTCCCAATGAATCCGTTAGAGATAGGTTTTCTTCCGGCGGTTCTCGTGAGTGTTGGGATCACCGCCGCGATTGGAACGTTGCTCGGCTCTCCAGCGTTACGACTACGGGGAGATTATCTAGCGATTGTTACTCTTGGTTTTGGTGAAGTAGTTCGTGTTTTATTTCTCAACTTGGAGAACGTAACAGGAGGTACGCAAGGTCTCGGTCCAGTTCCGCCACCAGGGTTTGGAGTGTTTGTTACTGGAATAGATCTTGGTAGAGAATTTGTTGTTGATTCGAGATGGTTCTACTACCTGTCACTGGTCATACTCTTTTCTGTAGTGCTGCTTGTGCGAATTCTTGAAAAATCAACGCTCGGCAGAGCATGGGTTGCCGTTCGTGAGGAGCCGCTCGCCGCCGCCACAATTGGTATTTCGGTAGCAAAAGTTCGGCTTTCGGCTTTCACCATAGCCGCTGCGATAGCCGGACTTGCGGGCTGTCTGTCGGTCGCAAGCATCGGTACTACAGGAGACCCAAACGCTTTCGGGTTTAATCGGTCGGTTGCAATTCTTTGCGCCGTAATTATTGGTGGTCTTGGGAGTATTCCAGGAACACTTGTCGGTGTCACAATATTGTTTGGTTTTGATATCGTTGTGATCCCTTGGGTGGATGCTTGGATGCAGCGTCTCCAGTCGCAAGTATTTGAAACAAATCTTTTCGCACTTGGAAGTTGGCGGTTAGCGTTGGTAGGTATCGCGTTGATTGTTGTGATGCGATTTCGTCCTGTTGGCCTTGTTCCATCGCGACGTTTTGCAGCAGAGTTACAGGAGTCACAGCAATGACCTCTGGGGATGTTATGAAAGTCGGGGACGCCTCCGTACTCTCGGCGGACATTCCGCTTTTGAGTATCGATCGGCTTACAGTCCAATCTGGTGCTCTTCCCGTTATTGATAATTTAGAACTTGATGTGGCAGCAGGCAGCCGTGTTGCAGTTGTAGGTTCAGGGAGAGGCTCTAGGGCTGCTTTGCTTGATGCTATATGTGGTTTGCGTTCAGCAACGTCAGGTTCAGTCCGGTTGGATGGCCGACGATTGAAACAGGCTTTCTCGGCAAAAACATTTTGGGGCATTTTATTTACCGGAGTTCTGGTTGGCTTACTCTGTGCAGCAGCGGCAGTAGACATCGATCGGCTGTGGCTGGCTGTCGTAAAACGGGGTCTCGTAGTTGAAGAACCTTTTACGATCACAACTTTTGGCAAACGGCTACGTAGTTATTTTCGTGCAGAATTAGCGATTGATCGCTTGGCGGGTAACTGGCGGATTGTGACTGCAGATGGACGAGAGGTTCTTGCGGTGCGACGTGATTTGTCCGAAGCCCGTGAATTGCGAAACCAGATGCAAGCTGCAGTAACAGCTCGGCGAATTGGACCAGGTGTTATTCCAGATATTACTGACTTAGTGGGCGATGCTAATGAGCCACAACGCGAGTTATTGCTTGACGAATCTACCTTAGACCGACTAGCTGCCGGAAAGAGACGTATTCGGTTTCGCGGCTGGTCTGCGTTTACTTTCGGATTGTTTCTCGGAATTGGGATGTCTTGGACAATCTGGCAGCGAGGGAGGCGGTTGCCGGAGGTGGCTGCCGGTGCTGGAGTAGCTCGGACTTTCCGAGTTCCAAGAGTGTTTCCTGCAATGACGATATTTGAAAATGTGCTTGTTGCGGTAGAGCAAGGCGTTCGTAGGAAGTCTTTATCGTGGTGGCAAATGATTGATAAATCGTATTGTGTTTCAAGGACTGAAAAACTCATTCAGTCAGCTGGTTTGTCTGATCAGTCTTTTACGTTTGCTTCGGATTTATCGCTTTACGAGCGACGTTGCCTGGAGATTGCTCGTGGTCTGGCCATGGATCCACGTATTCTTCTCGTTGATGAGCCGGCGGATGGTATAGCCACTCATCAGCAGGACATGTTGGCAAGTCTTCTGAAGGAAGTTTGTGGCAGGGACTTGACAGTAGTGTTGACTTCAGCGAGTGAAGGTTCACTTACAGAAATCTGTGATTATACGGTAAACCTGTCATCACATTCGGTTTAATCGACAATACTCTATTCGAATTCTCGATGGTGTTGTTTGATAATTTCAAGAAGTGCTACCCCGTGATCGGCCAGTCGCTTTTCTCCGATCCCTTTGCAATTCAACAGCATTGCTGGAGAGGTCGGCTTTTCACGAGCGATTGACCGCAGGGCACGATCATCGAGGATTGTCCAAGCAGGCTTTCCACGCTCATCCGCTATTTTTCTACGCCATTGTCGGAGATGATCGAACAGCGTTCGGTCGACTCCGTTCCAGTCATCAGACTCTTTTCGAGACCCTATCGTTTTTTTTATTCGTGGCTCAAGCAGAATGACTTCACGCTGATTTCGAAGGATTTCCCAAGATTTTTTATTGAGCATGACCACTGGTCGATCACCAATACTTCTTGAAAGGTATTCCTGATCAAGTAACTGATGGACAAGGTTTTCACATATGCGTTGGTCGTAGCTTTTTAGTATTCCGTATGTTGATAGGCGATGATGGCCATGTCTTTGTATCGGTGCTGTTTGTGCCCCACGAAGAACCTCACAAAGGTGCCGGACACCAAACCGCTCGCTAACTCGGGCAACACAAGAAATTATTTTTTGAGCCACCGTGTTGCTGTCAGCAAGGTTGGTTGTTTCGCCTAAGCAAACATCGCAGTTTTTACAATTAGATAGTTCGTATGGTTGCCCGAAATGTTCTGACAAAAAGGCATGCCGGCACCGTGCTGCCTGGGCATACTTGCGCATTCGTTGGAGATGTACTATTTGGGAATCAATAAGTTCTTGTGATTCAGCGTCAGGAAGTTCCGAAGACTCCGCACCACGTCGAATCAAGGCCTCCCAGCTAAAAACATCAGCAGGTGAATAAAGCAGGACACATTCTGCAGCAAGCCCATCGCGTCCAGCTCGGCCAGTTTCTTGTTGATAGGCTTCAAGACTTTTTGGTAGTCCAGTGTGTAAAACCAGCCGTACGTTCGAACGGTCAATACCCATACCAAACGCGACGGTAGCGACAACAATATCGAGCGATTCCTTTGCGAAAGCTTCCTGAGTCTGGTGCCTTTTTTTCGCATCCAATCCTGCGTGATAAGGATGCGCAAGAAGCCCTGCGGCAGTGAGATGCTTTGCTAGCCGCTCTGTTTCTCGTCTCGAAATGCAGTACACGATCGAAGCTTCTTTAGGATGTCTTCCAAGGATTTCAAGTATCTGCGTTGTTCTATTTGTTCGCTGAATAACACGGTAGGTGAGGTTTGGTCGATCAAATCGGCCAACAAAAATCTTAGGATTTTTAAGATGGAGCTGTTCAGCGATATCCTTCCTGACAGGAGGTGTTGCAGTTGCTGTGTACGCGTGAAAGCTTGCTTGAGGGAAATGATTCCTCAAAGTAGATAGTTGACGATACTCAGGGCGAAAGTCATGGCCCCATTGGCTTATGCAATGCGCTTCATCGATTGCAAATCGATGAATTGAAAGATGTGAAATTGTCTCAATAAGGTTTGAATTGAAAAGCCTCTCCGGGGCTATGAAAAGCAGCCTCAGGACACCACTCCGAAGTCTTTGATAAGTTTTTCTTCGCTCATTCACAGAGAGTCCGCTGTGTATAGCTGCTGCCGGGTATCCAATAGCTTCTAGCGAGTCCACCTGATCTTTCATAAGTGATACCAACGGAGAGATGATGATGTCGGTTGTCTGACTCAGTAGAGGCGGAAGTTGATAACAGAGACTTTTTCCACCGCCTGTTGGGAGTACTACAACAGAGTCATGGCCGTGAACGGCAGCAGAAATTGCTTCAGCTTGAAGTGGTCGAAACGTATCGAAGCCCCACCAACGAAGAAGCGTTTGATGAATGTCTGAACTGAGTGATTTCTGCCCGTTAACTTGGTTTGAGGGAGGCGTTTGGTCGGTTACCTTCCTTGTCATGAGTGGTTGGGCTTTCTGCTGGAAATGGAATCTGCTTCAGTAGCAGGATAACATCTGAGTGGAAAAGAGGTTGTCTGAGGAAGCAGGGGAAAGAAGGGGGCTTCAAGAGTCTCGCAGGAGACCTAGTGCCAGAGAAATCTGTCTTGATCAGCGATCGAGTCGTTGCGAAGGTCTGTAGGAACAAATGATCTCTTCCTCATGTTTATCCTGTTTGCGTTTTGGCCCATTGCAACCTTGGCAATGGTGCCTTTGCTGCTTTGTGATTCTGCTTGAAATTCAATTGCCTTATAGTGGATTTGGGGCCGAACAAAATTCTATTTCTCGTGAGTTGTCTTCAGGAATATCTGTCCGTCATTCATTGCCAGTTGCATCAGATGGAATGTTTTTAAGTTCTGAAAACGGTCATGAAATTTGGGATAAAACAGTGAAGACCGTTGCGGCTGACTGGCCTGTTATCAAGACGGTCTCTCCAGATTTTGATTCAGTACCTCCCCGGGCCGGAAAGATTGAGTCAGCGTGGGTGGAGGTTCCACACGCGACTGCTCCTGGGGACATGATGAATGGCTTCGATGCTCCATGGCCACACTGGCCCCAACAACGTCAGCGGGTAGTTGTTCAAGTGCTTCCTGCGGCCAATGGTGCCTGGGTTGATGCGGTGGTGGAGACGCAGCCCTTGGCTGCGAATGATGTTAGTCTCATGCCCGACCGTGTCGTGCTTACTGGTGGTTGGGAAACTGACTTGCAGGGTCGTTCGTCAGTCGATGCGACGGTTGATCTCGCTCAAAGAATGGAGTTTGAAAGCGATCCAGTATATGCATTGCCAACACCACCAGAAATTATTTCATCTCATAAGACCCGGCAGCTACCTTGGGAAGAAAGTAGATTTCCGAGGCTTTCTCGTACTGGCCGAAAGATTTTCCAGGATTATAAGAATTTTTATTCCTGTGAAAATCTGGCATGTGTTACTGCTGCTTTTGGTGCGGGAGCATTAATGGCAAATACGGGCTTTGATACGACGATGCAAAATGCTTGGCAGGCTGGAATAACGGGATCACAGACAGGTGATTTTTTTTCGGCAACGAAAGATATTGGTGATGGGATTTATTTGTTACCAGCTGCTGGGATTGCTGCGGCTGCCGGGGTCGCACTTGAAGGAGTGCCGGTTGGAGATGCGTTGGGGGGATGGGGTTCACGAAGCCTCCGGATCTTTTTAGTCGGAGGGCCACCCGTCTATGTTCTACAGTTGGCCACGGGTGCGTCTCGACCAAGTAATCATGGTTCGATTAATACAGAATCACCCGCTGGGAGCGACTGGAAATTTTTTCAAGATAATAACGGAGTGAGTGGACACTCTTTTATGGGAGCAATTCCGTTTCTTGCCGCAGCGGATATGGTTGAGCACCCACTTGCTAAAGGAACGCTGTATGTCTGCTCTACCTTTGTCGGTTTTTCAAGAATCAATGACGACGCTCACTATTCTTCGCAGGCATTTCTCGGTTGGTATCTTGCCTGGGCCAGTTCGTTAGCAGTCAGCGATACTGAGCATCATTTTGCCGGCTACGAAGTGAGAGTTGTGCCAGTCCCAATTGGTGATCAGGGCGGTTTGGGAGTACAGGCGAGCTGGTAGAGAATCTAGCAGCAAAGAATTCGAGTCGTTCTCGTCGACGATGTCAGTCCTGCTCAACAAGTTCACTCATAGTTTCTGATTACTTGGCCCGAGTATTTCAGGGCTCTTCGAGCATTTATTTCCTCTTACTTGGAGCAATTAGGTTTTGCTTGTTTTTCACCAAGTAATTGTGACTTTTTCGGCAATCGCATTTTTATAAAGATCGCTTCCGATGCGGCCTCCTGTTTCAGGACAAATTATTTTCATATCAATGCTCTGTCAGTAGTCATGTTCATTGAATTGTCATTGCTTCTGTACTTGTGTGTAACACCATGACCCTGAGGCGGCAGTTTGTGACGAGTCTGCAGCGTAAAAAGAATGCGACACATGCCCGTAAATTGTTCAGGTAGTGAGGCAAACTGTTTTTATTGCTGACGTCACAAGCATCTGGTCAATACGGTCGATGATTTCAACATGACCGATTTTATCTGGGAGAACGAATCGTAGATTACCCCCGACCGTTTTTTTATCTCGAGCCATGATCTTCAAGAAATCATCAGGGTCTATGTCATTCAGCACAGGTGTTACTACTGGTAGTCCAAGAGTTTCGAGCAGCTTTTGTTGTCGTTCAACAACGGTTTGGTCTAGAAGGTCAAGTGAACAGGCGAGTCTCACTGCTGCCATCATGCCAAGGGAAACAGCTTCTCCATGAAGCAGTGTGCCGTAACCAGCAGTTGTTTCAAAAGCATGAGCAAAGGTATGGCCGTAATTAAGGCAGGCACGCAAACCAGTTATTTCTCGTTCGTCTCTTTCGACAACAGACGCTTTAAGTTCTGCGGAACGATGTACGAGGTGGTTTAGGCTCTCCTTTTCTCGTTCTCTAATAGAAATCGCACGGTCCTCTAGCCATTGAAAAAAGTCAGCATCCAGAATCATTCCGTATTTAACTACTTCAGCGAGGCCACTGATGTATTCTCGATCTGGTAGTGATTTTAGGGTGCTGATATCAGCCACAACGCCTCGGGGTTGCCAAAAAGCTCCAACAAGATTTTTTCCGGCAGGAAGATTTACGCCCGTCTTTCCGCCAATAGCGCTGTCAACTTGCGCAACTAAGGTTGTTGGTACTTGCCAGATTTGTAAGCCACGCGAAAACGTCGCAGCTACAAATCCGGTGAGGTCGCCCACAACACCACCACCAACAGCAAGAATTGCTGTTTTACGGTCAATTCGAAGGCGCGCGAATTCATTCCACAACCGCTCAGATTCAACAAGAGACTTGGAGGTTTCGCCTGGCGGAATACTAAGACGATCGACTGTTATCGATACAGCCTGGAGTGACTGTGTGACGGTACGTCCATGCGACTCATTTACTGATTGGTCAGAAACAACGACTGCTCGCTGTACATTCTCGTTTTGAACAAGGTCGCCGATGTCCTGAAGAATCTCATTGCCAACATGAATTTTATACGAGCGAGCAGCCGATGAGGGTGTCGCAATGCCTTCGTCTAGTCGAACGGGGATTTCGTGTCGTTTCACGTTATGTCGCCGCCACTCGTTCAAGATCATCGGGTGTGACGGTTATGACACGGGCAAATCCGGAATGTTGACGTACGTATTCAAGATCGAAAGCTTCTTCTGGAGCAGCATGGAGCAGCGATTCGATACGGCTGCGATCGTTCTCTGACCAATCTTCGTAATCGTCCGGCCAAATGGTGTGGTTTTCAACGACAAGTGCATCCCGGTATGGGTCGAACTGGTTGGGCATCGGTACTTTCTCTAACAATGAGGGCGTAGCGTTACGGTCGTACAAATATTCCAAGAAGTATATATTGGAGGTGAGAGTGTCTCGACTCTGTTTATTTTTTCAGCATGTTTTTCATAAAAAGGCAGCTTTGTGCTCCGTAGCGTACCCGGGTCCATACTGGTTGTTGGTCTTCTTGCTCTCGGTGTCCTTGCAGCAGGAGTAGGTGTTTGGTGGCAATGGCAGCAGACCCGTCGATGCCTAGCATTTTATGGCATTCGTGCTACTGAGCGGATTTCGAAGGCACCACGTGTCGAACTGTGGC
The DNA here is from genome assembly GCA_018694455.1 of Planctomycetaceae bacterium. Lineage (GTDB taxonomy): Bacteria > Planctomycetota > Planctomycetia > Pirellulales > UBA1268 > UBA1268. Next base: position 12,703 of record JABHNP010000251.1, read on the forward strand.
GGTTCAAACAGCCCTCAGACAGCCGACGTACGGGACATCTTTCTGTGGATCGGGTGCAGGACATTACGGAGGCAAAAGGGCTGGTACACCTTCGGAGAGGGCTTGTCGAAGACGCAAATTTTCAATGGCTCGAACGCGGTTGGTTAGAGCCAGAGCCGCTACCCGACGCGGCATGGGATGTTGCCCTTGTCTTCTATGACAGCAATATCCCCGATTCAACCCCCAGGCGTGCTGTTATAGCGATTGATTTTGGTGAAAATCCTAAGGAAGCTAACATTACGGTCGTTGGCAGCCCAGGGCGTGTTGCTCTCGGGAAAATGGCAAAAGGGCTAAGAACTTGGGTTGAGAGTACTGCCAAATGGCCTGAATCGACCTGAAATAGCCATATTTCTCCATTGAATGCCCGAAACAGGTCTTTTGCTGAACATATCGCCGAAGCTATTGTCTTTTGGAATGACGGTTGATTCGGTAAGTGACATGTGAGTTTTTCAGCACCGTTTCCGAGAGGCTGGTGATATGCGATCGATTGCGATAGCGAATCAAAAAGGAGGGGTTGGCAAAACAACCACTTCAGTGAATCTTGCCGTAGCACTGTCTCGTTTAGAGAAAAAAGTTTGTCTTATTGATCTCGATCCTCAGGCACACGCAACGCTTCATGTTGGTGTTTCGCCAGGCTCTGCTCCGTATACGGCTTACGACGTCTTGGTGAACAATCAACCCCTCGCGGCAGCGACTGTCCATGCTCATGAAAACCTTTGGGTCGTACCCTCACATCTTGATCTCTCAGTAGCGGAAATGTCTCTCGCAGGGCGATCAGGCAGGGAGTCAATTCTACGTGAGAGATTACGAAGTGACCCTTCATGCAATAGTTGTTCAGGAAATGTTGAAACAACTGTTGGTGATTCGAAGCGACCACAATTTGATTACATAATCATTGATTGTCCGCCGTCCTTAGGGCTTCTGTCATTAAATGCGATGGCCGCTGCTGATGAGGTGTTACTGCCGTTACAGCCTCATTTTCTCGCTTTGCACGGACTTAGCAAATTACTGGAAACGATTGAAATGTCCGCGGAACATATTAATCCTCGCTTGCGTTTGCTCGGTGTAGCAATTTGCCTTTACGAGGCGGGCACGCGTCTCGCTGCCGAGGTCGGACGAGATGTGGAAGCTTTTTTTGCCGAGGCAGGTGGCCACCCATCGTGGAAAGATGCCAAAGTGTTTCAGACGAGAATTCGTCGGAATATCAGACTGGCCGAGGCGCCGAGTTTTGGGCAGTCAATTTTCGAGTATGCCCATGATTCTAATGGAGCTTCGGATTACCATAGCCTAGCCT
>JABHNP010000038.1 GCA_018694455.1 Planctomycetaceae bacterium
ACTGACCCTGTTGTGACTGATCCAGTTGTGACTGATCCAGTTGTGACTGATCCAGTTGTGACTGATCCAGTTGTGACCGATCCGGTTGTGACCGATCCGGTTGTGACTGATCCGGTTGTGACTGATCCGGTTGTGACTGATCCGGTTGTGACTGATCCATCGGCATCACCGATTGTAAATTACGATAAGGTGCTTGCTGCTTATTTCCCTGAGTGGGGAATCTACGGCAGGGACTATCAGCTTGCAGATGTGCCAGCTGATGAGTTGACTCATCTCATCTATGCATTTGCTGATCTTAACGCGGCCGGTGAAATGACTCTTTTTGACTCGTATGCCGCAACTGAAAAGCGATTCAGTGCCGAAGAAAGTGTTACCGGTGAGGCTGACCAGTGGTACTATCCACCAGAAGATCCTCGAAGTGAGCAGACTATTTGGGGCAACTTCAACCAACTTGCTCTGTTAAAAGAAGCGAATCCTCATCTGACTCTCAGCATTGCTGTTGGTGGTTGGACGCTTTCTGATCATTTCAGCACAGTCACATCCACTCAGGCTGGTCGTGATACGTTCTCGGATTCGATTGTCGAGTTCCTCACGACATACCAAGTCTTTGATGGAATTGACTTTGACTGGGAGTACCCAGGTGGAGGTGGAGAGTCTGGTAATTCAGCCAGTCCTAATGACGGAGCAAATTATGCTCTACTCATGACCGATGTTCGAGCGAAACTCGATGACCTCGGCAGTGAACTTGGCCGGACCTACGAAATTTCGATTGCTTCGCCAGGTGGACTCGACAAGATTGCGAATTTCAATCTTGCTGGGTTGGCCCCGTCAGTCGATTTCTTCAATGTCATGACATATGACTTCCACGGTACGTGGGAAGATACGACAGGTCACCAAGCGGCCTTCACGGGCGATCCTGTCGGCTATGACATTGAGACCTCAGTGGATGCATACCTAAACGCAGGCGTTGCTCCAGAACAGATCGTCCTCGGAGCGCCACTTTATACGCGAGCGTGGAGTGGCGTCGCCGATGGTGGTGACGGTGGTTATAACGAAGCCTCAAGCGGTGCAGCACCTGGAACCTATGAAGCAGGAAACTACGACTACAAAGACTTGTTGTCGCAGATTAATGCTGGAGCCGGGTGGGATCTCTACTGGGATGACAATGCTCAGGCAAGTTATGTCTATAACGCAGGGCAGGATATCTTTAGTTCATTCGAGACTACAACATCGATTGCACTAAAGGCAGAGTGGGCCGATGCGATGGGATTAGGTGGAATGATGTTCTGGGATTTATCAAATGATGCCACGGACTCTCCGGATAGTTTAATCTCCGCAGCATTCCGTTCGATGGTGCTCGAAGAAGATATGGCTGAGATTCAGTCAGATTCATCACTACCAGACCCAATCATAGTGGGCGGTGATGGAGAAATAGGTCCTCTTCCTTTATGAATCGATTCTCAACTATGGGCAGATGACGTTTTGTAATCTGCTGGGTTGTCTTTTGGGGCGATCAGAACAATTGTTCTGATCGCCTTTTTTTGAGGTATTCTCGTTGTTTCTGAATGAGCCGAACCAGAGTGGGAGTATAGGAATGGTGCAGGAAAAACAGTCTGCTTGCCACCTGTGCAGTATGTTCAAAAGCCTGAAATATAGTTTGCACGATCAGTTTGACGGCTTTTTGTAATAACATTTTTACCAGTACATATAATGGCATCATGCCGAAAAAGAAAACAAATACGAAATGGTTTATGGAGCAGGTTGAGAATGAGCAATCTGGTCTCAAGGGGTTCATTCGCATGCTCGGTGTCAGGCCGGAGTCGGTGGATGATATTGCACAAGAAGCTTTTGTCATTGCGTACAAGAAACTTGAGATGTTCGAGCGGGGAACCAACTTTGGTGCATGGTTGAGAACCATAGCAAGAAACCTCGTCCGAAATGAGCTTCGTAGACAGGGTCGACGACGTGTTCTAGCAAATGATGTTGCTGAGTTCTTATTGAGTAGAGCAGATGAGAAATCAACACACCCAGGTATCGAGGTTGAACAGGCAGAGCAGCATGAGCAGCAGGTTTCAGCACTTCGCAAGTGCCTGCAGAAACTTCCTGCAAGAAGTAGACGGCTCGTTCAGCAGCGATATTTTGAGCAGCTGTCTTTAGGTGTTATCGCTGCGGATGAGGATACGAATGCAAATAATGTGAGCCAGATTTTATTTAGGCTTCGTTCAGCTCTATCAGACTGCATTCAGAAGCAACTCGGAGACATAGGGGTCTGATGTACAAGCATTTTGAAAATGTTGGGGCTAGCTAAAAATGACAAAATCAAATATCAAAAATGACACCCTTTCTAAAGCTTTCGAGAAGGACATGGGTTTGCCTCAACAAAATGATTCTTTTGAAGGATCAATGGGCCGGATTGTTGATGGTGAACCATTGCCGGGTGACGAACAGATTGTAATTGATCATTTGCGCTGTCACCCTCAGTGTGTTCAGCAGATCGAAAGCCATCTGTCCATGGATGCCATGCTTTTTGATGAGGCGAGATGCGACACGCAGGCTTTCATTGAGTCAGTGAGAGTGTCAATCGAAGCTGAAAAGACGAAGTCTGTGTTCGTGAGAGATGTTCAAGAAGCTATTTTCGGTAGTGGTTTTGGTGGTATCAGTTTGAAGTGTGATCTTGGTGATGCAATCACCTCCCAAAGAAAGTGGCTTGGGCACTCCGTGGTGCTGACTCTTGCATGTTCATTGCTTTTGGCCAGTTTGCTTGCTGGCGGTATCTGGAACGCAGCAGCGATTGGTGAGCCAGTTCTTGTGCAGGTGGACCGGGTTGCTGGAACAACGTCTTTTACTGCTGGTGATCAAGTAGATTTACGGACACTTGTTTTGCCGGAAGGAACGGTTGATTTACGACTTCCTTCTGGTGTCATGCTTGAATGCCAATCGCCGCTTATGGCGAGATTTGAGCATCCGATGCGACTTCATCTTTCTCAAGGACGCATTGACATAGACGTCGGAGAGGAAGGTGCTGGATTTACTGTTGTCACCCCCGTTGGTGAGGTCGTTGATCTTGGGACGAGATTTGCTGTGAATGCTTCAGTTGACGGGGAGGTGCGGGTGGCGGTTCTCTCAGGCCAAGTTGAATTGCGTTCTCAAAAAGTTGGTACAGTGAGTCTTTTTGATGGAGAGGCTGTTCGTCTGAGTGGGTCACAGGCACCTCGACGTCTTCACAGTGTTGAGATTCGGAACCATGGTATTGATCACGATCGAAAAGACTCTGTTATTCATTCTGTCAGTGATAA
>JABHNP010000037.1 GCA_018694455.1 Planctomycetaceae bacterium
AGGTCACCTCGGATTGCTTCAACGGCTGTTGCTTGATCGGGAGTGGGGTCAAACTGGAATGATTGTTCAAAAGCTTTTTGCCAAGGTGTGTCTTGAGGAAACGCACGGCCGGGCTGTTTTGCCCTTATAGCTTGAATTTCCAGCATGTCAGCAGCCATATCAGCAACTGCTTTCTCCACTGCTTTTTTCTGACGCATCCATAGTGTCCCACCAATCTTTGCCAATTTGGGACCGGTTTTTCCACCACCAACGTATTTCTGTACGAGTTCGATCGATGAAGCGGGCACATATATTCGGGTCGATTCCGCAAATTCAAGCTCAAGGAATTCTTCAGTCCGACCATGTTTCTTTAAAAGTTTCAGGCCCTTATAGCGAGCGATACCATGAGCAACATGAACAACAAAGTCACCGTCCTTAAGATCGAGGAACGTATCAATGGTTCTAGTGAGTCGGTGTTTAGGCAATCTGTTTCGTGGTGAATCGTGCCTACGAAATAGTTCGGCGGCCGAGATTAAAACAAATTTTTCTGGAACTAACCGAAAGCCTGCTGACAGCTTGCCTTGTATGAAATGAAGTCGTCCTGCATGAGCTGGTGCTGAAGGAGACAGAAGTTCTTTCAGACGTTTCTCCTCGGCTTCAGTGGGTACCACAACCCAAACGTGCTGATCTTTTCCAACCGTATTGAGCTCATGGCAAACTCGATCAAGTTGACCAGTGAAACGTTCAACACTTTCAATTGCTAGGTGGGCAGTAGTCTCAAGGCTTGTAGGTGCTATTGCTGATAAAATGATCGAAGGGAAACGATAGATACGAGAAAACAAGTCTGCGGTATTGAGTGTCGACTGTTCTGGAAGAATATCTGCTAGTCGTTGTCCCTCGTCGGATAGCTCTTGTGGCTCCACAAGACTCCACCATGTATCAGAAGGTGCTATGTCGGTGAGCCATGCCTGCTTGTCATTTGTGCGTTGCGATTGCAAGGCAGTCAGATCAATAGAGTTTAAAGTCTGAATGCTTCGCTGGCTTACAGTATCAAATGATCGGAGTGAATCAATCTCATCATCATTGAGTTCAAGTCGAACTGGTCGTTCCCAATCAGTTGCAAAAAGGTCAATAATACCACCACGACGAGCGAAGGTGCCCGGAGTATCAAGTGTATCTACTTGTTGCCATCCTCGTGCTGAAAGCCATTCAGCTAATTCTTGAGGATCAATCGTGGCACCAAGGGTGAGTTGCCGTGTACTTTCCTCAATCTGTCGTGGGTCAGGGAGTGGAGTTAGAACAGCCTGCATTGACGTTACGAGAATGCGAGGACTGGCATCAGAGTTTTCTATTAGACGTTTGACGATCGCCAGACGTCGAGCTTCGGCCGGGTCGGTAACCAGGTGTTCGTGATTCGATGATAGATTGTCAATGGATTCAATGACAGGTAATACATCAACTGTTGATGATGTGAAAAGTGTGAGGTCATCAGCAAAAATGTCAGCATCCACGGCGTGCGGAACAACGACGATAATGAGTCCCGGTTGTTCTCTAGCCCTTGCAGATGCAATAGCAGCAACGGCAAGGCTGCTCGCTGCTCCCCAGGTCCCACCAATTGTCCCGCCATGCCCCTGATTAAGACTTGCGAGAACCTCGACAACACCATTGTGCTCGCGCAGTCCGTCGGTAAGTTGGTGCAGTTGGCCCGAACTTACGGGTGACAACGCGGTTTCACGGTCATTCTGAGCAGCTAACACAGTCGTATTGTAGGGGATAATTGAAAGAAATAGTGCTTAATATGGCGTTTGAATAGCTGACCCGAGGCTACTTTTCGTGTATCGTTGAGTTGAGAAGAGCGAGTTTACCAAAAGAAACCTTTTCCTAATTATGGGCGAGGCCCCGTGAAGTGACGAGGGTAAACTGGAAAAAAATGCGTAGATTAGTTTCATAGATACCAAGAGAGGACGATGGAGATGGCAACGGCACCTGATCAGACACGAAATGAATCACTTATCAGTGGAGCCGATGCAGTCATAGAATCACTTATTCGTAACGGTGTTGAGGTGATTTTTGCATATCCAGGTGGCGCTAGCATGCCGTTGCATCAGGCGCTCACTCGGTTCGGCGATCGACTGAGAACTATTCTGCCACGTCATGAGCAAGGCGGTGGTTTCGCAGCACAAGGATACGCCCGTACAACCGGTAAGCCAGGAGTTTGTATGGCAACGAGTGGGCCTGGTGCACTCAACCTTGTAACTGCAATTGCAGATGCAAAACTCGATAGTATTCCACTTGTGGCGATCACGGGGCAGGTCCAAACAAGTGTTATTGGTACGGATGCATTTCAAGAAACTCCAATTGTCGAAGTCTGTCGAGGAATCACGAAGCATCACTATCTTGTTACCGATGCACAAGATATTCCTCGTATCATGAAAGAAGCATTTTTTATTGCCACCACTGGTAGGCCAGGCCCTGTGCTTGTCGACCTGCCGAAAGACATCCAGTTGACTAATATTCAGCCAGATTATGACGTGGAAATGAATTTGCCTGGCTACCACCCTGAAGTTCGCCGCGCACATTCAGAGCAAATTGCGCAGGTAGCTGCCGCAATTCGCCGAGCGAAAAGGCCCGTGATTTATGCTGGTGGTGGTGTAATCGCTGGTGAGGCTTCTGAAAACTTAAGAACACTTGTCGAGAAAACGGGCATTCCGGTCACGATGACTCTTATGGGGCTAGGTGCATTCCCTGGTGATAATCCAAGATCCCTCGATATGCTAGGCATGCACGGCAGTGTATATGCAAATTATGCGGTTGATGAAGCAGATTTGCTTATCGCGGTTGGGGTACGATTTGATGATCGTGTGACAGGGAAGGTCGCCGAATTTGCTCAGCACGGGTTTATTGTCCATATCGATATCGATCCATCTGAAATAAACAAAAACAAGTTAGTCCACATACCGGTTGTAGCTGATGTCAATGAAGCTCTCGCGCAACTGAACGAAATTGTGGAGCCACCTGAAGAAGGGCTCGATGAATGGCATGCCAAGATAGCGGGTTGGAAAGAGGAAGATCCTTTCGCATTCGATGAAACTTATCCAGGTATTCTTGCTCAAGAAGCTATTGCAGAATTGTCCCGCCTAACCGCAGACCGCAACGCTGTTGTTGCCGTTGGGGTCGGACAACATCAGATGTGGGCGGCGCAGTTCTATAAGTTTAGACGGCCGAGAACGTGGCTCTCTTCAAGTGGGCTTGGAACAATGGGTTTCGGACTCCCTGCGGCAATGGGAGCGAAAGTTGGTTGTCCTGATGATATTGTCATTGATATTGATGGGGATGGCAGCATCCTGATGAATATTCAAGAATTTGCGACATGCACATGCGAGAATATTCCTGTGAAGGTGCTCTTATTGAATAATCAGCATTTGGGAATGGTGGTTCAGTGGGAAGACCGCTTCTTCAAGGGCAATCGAGCACACACGTATCTTGGCCCTGTTGGAAATCCTGAAGCTTCTGGACAAGGTGACGGTATTTCTCCTCATGCCCGATATCCAGATTTTGTGGCGATTGCCAAGGGCTTTGGTTGGCACGCTGAGACGGTCTCAGAGAAAAAAGATTTGGAATCTGCCCTCAAGAGACTGATAGATTCTGATGGCCCCGCACTTTTAGATGTACAAGTGCCATATCAGGAACAGGTGTTACCGATGATACCGTCGGGGATGTCGGTTCGTGAGTTGATTAAGAGGTAGCAGAATTCTCATCGGAGTTTAAAGGGTGAGGATTTCTTTGGTGCTGTTTCTTTCTCGGAGTCGATAGTTTCTGGGCTCTCGACATCGGGAACTATTGAATCTGGATCAAATGCTTCAACGGCGCTTGTAATGGACGCATCTTTTGGCTCTTCATAAATTTTGACTCCAAACGTACGAAGACGTTTCGCATTATTTTCGTATGTTTCTTGTTCGTCATTCATTTGCCCAGAGAGTCGATTTATAGAGTCGGCAAGACTCACTAGTCGCCAACTTGCTCGGAGGCTGGCAGTGATTGGTAAATAATTCTTTTCAATTTCAACCGGTGTTCCCATTGGGTCGAAGCCCATCATTTCAGCTCCTCCACCCTGCATGCCCATACCAGTTATCTCTTCCTCAAACTTTTTATCTTGAATAGTTCCGTAGGCTTCTCGAAGTGATTTACGCACGAGTTCATCCGTGACGGTCATGATGTCTGCCGCCGGTAAGGCAATGTCGGTGCCCGCTAACCGGGACAAAAAGACCACAGATCGAATTCGGAGGTCGATAGAACGGGATACGTCTTTCGTAATTGCTATAGCGCCTTTTGATACTTCAGTTAGATCTTGAGAGTCATTACCCAAAAGAAGAAGCAGCTCAGAGGCATATTGAAGGGTTCGTGCTTGCATCCAGTCCCGAGCAATTGCTGGCAGTTGTTCGGCTGGTAGTGAAATCACTTGTTCCATTGTGGGTATGATGCCGACGATATTTGTCACCGTCGGGCTGCCATTAGCTGATTCTCGAGCTTCTTTCACCCTGTTGCCTAAGCCAATAAGGGCGGCTATTCGTACGGAAGGAGTGAGAGATGCATCAGAAACAAGTTCAGAAAGTGGCTCGGTAGCCGTCGTGACAAATAGCCCCTTCTGTTCTTTGAGTTCCCCTAGAAACAATGCCGCGTTAATGCTGCCATTGATCGAAATTTCTTTGCTACGAGCCAAAGTTGAAAGTTCTGTAACTGCTAAATCACTCGCGGTTTTGTAAGCAGTTGGATCACTTATTGAATCAAATAATATTTTCTGAAGGCGCTGGCGAACTTGTGATCGTTCGAGCCGATTTCCGTCCAGAAATAATTGTGGAAGACCTTCGGTTAAAAGTAGACGTTGGTGCTTCTCTGTAAAGCTCATTCCAGACTGGAGGTCACTCTTGTAAGCCTTCATCTCACTTGATCCTTCAAGCAGAGAGAGGCGACCGAACTTCGGTTCTGCCTGTGCGTAGAGAAGACTTGCATTTAATACCAGTGCAGTCAAGAAACTTCCAACCAACGTAATGCGGTAGCGTTTTGATTTTGTTGTTATCAATTTTTGCATAAGAATGTGCACCAATTTCGTTCTGACGATGTGAGGTGTTGAGTGAAGCAGCGCTGACAGGTTTTCCTCAATAAAATACTTTAAAACCCCATTTCCATTCCTTCCATCATGGACGGATCAACTTGCCTCGGTGGCTGGTATCCTGGAATCGTTGGCAGATATTCCCGAACAGTCTCTTCGCATGAGTCTGCAGTAATAATATCGAGAATCCCCGCGGCATCTGCAATAAGGACTTCGAGTGGTTCTGGTGGTGTGAAACCTCTGCTCGGCCGTTTTTTGCCATCAATTGTCTGCTGGCCAGCGATGGCCAAGAGTGTCTGGCCACTGTCAACGCTATGTGGTGGGACTGAAATTCTTTGATTGTTCCACTGTTTAATTTTCCGTGCTCCTTTTCTGCTTCCCACGATCTGTCCAGGTTTACTAGTGATCGAATGAAGTTCGAAATTTCCTGAATCTTCATTGCTATCAAGAATAAGAAGTTCTTGATCACTAACACCGAGTCCGTACAGTTTTTTTTCATCTCTCAACAAAAGTCGGGTGAGGAGGACATTATCCGCCGGCACATGGAGAGGCATAACATCGAGGCTTGGGAAAGGTTCTGAGGTTGCTGCTTGAACAAATTGTTCTTCAGCAGATTCTGGAGTTTCAAGAAATTTTCTCGGAAGCATCCAGTTTGGGTTCCAGGCGCGAAGAGTAATACGGTATCGGTAGAGGCTGCCAGCTTTTACGCTTGTGTCAATGAAGCGAAAAAGACGGTAGTCAAGATCGCTCATCATGCCTTCACCATCCGGACCATAACCCATCATCATGCTGTCGTCATAATTGTCGGTCATGCCATCCTCCTCCATGCCCATTTCAGTATCTCGGAAAGGACTAAATGTGCTCTGGCTTTGTCCGCTCATTCCGCCGCCAAATTCCATGCCAGAATCCATTCCCTGCCCACCAAATTGCATGCCATCTTGTTGTTCAAGTGCCAATTTTTTTTGGTCTTCTAATAAAATTTTCATTTCATCTTTTGCCCAAGGGTGAATTGCCCGCATTCCCCATGTGGGCCCACCTCCTAAATCACCCATGCCGCCGCCCATGCCCGTTGGGTCGACGCCATTTAGGGTTGGCTTAGGAGCAAGCGTCGGAAGGGGCCCCCAATAGCCTGTTGGAACGTCTTCCGGGTTAAATAAATTTTGTGCAGCGGGAAGCATGAACTGCTGGGGGATAGTGTCTGGAGCCGCGCCGATCCAAGTATCTTTCCACTCCTCATAAAGATTTGTTAAATCGATAACTTCCCAGTCACCACCACCATCGGGCGTAACTTCTAATCGTTCAACTGCAAAATCATGCCAGATAGGTATATCTCTTTCCATGTTACGGTAACTCGCCCGCGAATAAAGCGAGACGTATTCATCAAACTGTTTTCGGTATGGAATGAGTCCAGTTAGAATGACGTAGGGCATTTTTTTTGCTGGGGGTGACATGATCGTTGGCTGCGAGTTCATAGGATCCCCCATCATTTCCATCTCTGGAAAACCACCAGCAAATGATGGATCACCTCCGGCAAGGAGTTCATCTTGATCAGCAATGGCAACAACGCCAGCAGTCGCAACGAGACGTTCAAGAGGGAAGATGACAGGGATTTGTCGTCTCTGTATGTCGCCAAGTAGTGGACGATTAAATCCAGCATCAACCGACAGACGGTTAATATCTTTTGGGTTCCAAGATTCCAGCATTGCGTCAGGGTCGTTATCCACTGCTCGGAGGTTTTTGCTTAACTCCTTTTGCTGGTCAGGTGCTAACGGCCGACTAAGTAAACTTTTTGCGTTGCTGGCCAATCTCATGATCTCAGCAGGTTCCTCTGCCGAAGATCTGGTCTTTAACCTCAGGGCATTTATGCCGCCCAACGCAAGTGGCAAACTGCACACGACCACGATTGCAACAAGTATTTTTTCACCGTGGTTCGCCACGAATGACCACATCGCATCAGGCGTAAATTTCATTTTTGGAAGTCCCATGAAAGAAATCCTCCTTATTTAATTTTGCGGCTCAGTTTCTAGTCCCAGCACTGTTCCATCGGGCTTTTGTGAGAGTGCAATCGACCCTCGTAATTCAACATCCAAGTCGTAGCGTCGCACGCCGTCCTCGGAATTTTGGCCTGGCCCCATCCCGCCCATCATTTCTCTTTCGCCGCCCATGGAGTCTGTGGTGTCTGGATTTATTCGTACCTGTCGGACATCAATTGGTACTGACATGGTCGCGAATGATCGAAGAAGCAGATCAAGTTTTCGCTGATCGACCTTCCCTTTAAGACAGAAAGGAATGTAATGAACAAATTTTGTATCCGCTGATTCAGCCACAACAACGCTGTCTAGTGGCTTGCCCTCCGAATCGACATAGATCCAATTCAAAAGGGCTTCATCATTATCTTCGGAGAACGAATCTATTGGCATGCCTGTAAACTCGTCGTATTGCATTTCCATGCCATCTTGAGCTGAGGATGCGAAGCGTGGATTGAGAGGCTTGCCCATTTCGCCGTCCAT
>JABHNP010000035.1 GCA_018694455.1 Planctomycetaceae bacterium
ACGCTGACCGGCACTCTCTTGTGAAACGGCTCGAGCTTCACCCAAGCACAGATTTGACTGGGTCATCAGCAACAGGCTTACAACTACAAACCCTCGCATCAGGCCCTTCCTTTCCCAGCCTTTTTCGTAGACTTTATTTTCATTTTATTCCCTCCTTTACCCTTTCGGTCTGATGGCTCTTTCATTGGGTCATAATCAGGATTCGGAACAGCCATCTGTGCATTCACCGTGCTGAGATATTGCATCAACAATTGATCGAGAACTCTGACTTTCCCTGGCATCTGTTCGGCAAGATCCCTCTGTTCTGCAATATCCTGACTAATGTCGAATAGGGCATACCGTCCACTCTCATAGAATTTCATTAACTTGTATTCATCAAGAAATATGGCTGTATGAGGTCCATCACCACTTTGATAATGCGGAAAGTGAAAGACCATAGCATCACGCACCCGGTGCACCGTTCCTCGACCGTCATCAAGCAAACTTACGAGGCTGCCACCTTCTAGCCCTTTAGGAAGTCTGTTCATAGGCACACCAGCCCATTGGCAATACGTTGGGTACAGGTCATATCCAACAACTCGTTCATGACACCAGGAGTTAGCCGGTATCCCAGGACCGCGGATGATCATGGGGCTGCGAATTCCACCCTCCCATACGCTCCCTTTACCACCTGATAGCCGTCCCTTCTCGCCACTTCGTTTTCCACCACCACCACCGCTGCCGTTATCAGACATATAGATGACATACGTCGATTCTGTGAGACCCAACGATTCGATGGCATCCAGAACAAAACCAACTCCGGCATCGAGGTTTTCAGCGATTGCGGCACTCCCAACACGCTTTTCCTCAACACTACTTCCCATCTTTTTTGCATACTTAGAAAGCGTTTCCTTCATGGCATTCTGGGGGGCATGAAGAGCATGCCACGACATCTGAATGAAAAATGGCTTCCCACTCTTTTGACTCTTTTCCATAAACAGGGCTGCCCGTTTTGCCATACCGACGATATCAGCAGGATTCGGGTCGGCATACTGATGGGCATATTCATTCCCTATATCTCCGTCACCTTCGTCATACCCATTGGCGGCAGGACCACCACCATTGATGTGCCACTTCCCATAGTGCGCCGTCACATAACCAGCGGTTTGCAGAAGCTCCCCGATTGTTGTTTCACTCTGTGAAATTTCCCTTGCATTACGCGGCTCAATGAGCTTGTGACCGGCTTCTGGTCCCGCTGCTTTGGTCCAGTGCAATGCTGCAGGACTCTTTCCGGTCTGAAGACTTATTCGGGTGGGTGAACACACAGAAGCAGGAGCATATGCTGCTGAAAACCTCATTCCTTGCGCTGCCAATTTTTCAAGATTTGGTGTTTCCACAATCGAGCTTTTCGACCATGGAATAGCAGGATGCATTGGCACTGATAGGCCATTCCAGGCCTGATCGTCCGACATCATAAAAAGAATATTCGGTTGTTCAGCAGCCATTAATGACGTTCCAGTGACGCTGAAAAGGACAGCTGCATATATCGGGGCAAATGTATACGCATTCATTTTTCACCTACCGTTCTTTTTTTCTTACCACCTTTGCCACTTCCACCACCACGCACTACCAATTCTTGAGGATCCAAAACTCCATTCCTGTTTACATCGAGCATCTTTAACACATTGAATGCATTGTTAATCTCTGTCTTAGAGAGCATGTCGTCACGATTTATATCAAGCAGCCGGAAAAGACCACCGCCCTGTCCACCACCTTTTTGTCCACCACCTTTTTGGCCACCGCTCTTTTTAAGCTGGCGGTCTCCTGTGTCTCGCCCACCGTCTTGTTTCTGCTTTGCGGTAGATATTTGCGGCTTCTGGGCTTCAGCAAGACGGCAGTTCATCACAGATCCACAAAGAATAAACGTCACGATCATTCCGTTCGCCTTACTTCGCTCAAGCCGTATGTTTTTTAGCACCATATTCTGCTCCCTTGCGATCACTTTTTGCTTCCTTCAGAACGTTCTAACCGGCAACATATACGAATAACTCACAGATCCGTTCATGGTTTTCCCTCCATTAGCTTCTGGTAGGTAGGCACGGACATAATCCACACGTGCTGATGAAGCACTCACTCGCACGCGTACGTGGCCACTACTTCCCTGAACCTCACCGGAAAGATATCCATATTCTTTTGCACTCTTTGTCCCGGACCGAGGATGCCCCGGCTGCGGAACAAGCTGGTAGACAATGCCATCAAGTTGCTGATGAATGAACATGTGATCGTGCCCGTGAAAGACAACATCGACACCCTTGTCAACGAGCAGGTCATGAATTGGCTTCTCCCATTGAGCCCGATAGATGGCAAATTCATTATCACCGGAAACACCTTTGCCACCCCATTCCCAGTATGGTGCGGCCTCAGCGCCACCTCGTTGATTTCTGTCAGTTCCACCAACAAGATGATGGATAAAAATAAACCGTAACTCTGCACTCGATTGATTCAGTGCGCGCGCGAGCCATTGATACTGGCGCTCTCCGAGTGTCCAACACCAGTTACCTGAATTTCCACCCCGTGTTTTCGTCGTTGTATACCGAAATGGATCGAGCACAATAAACTGCGCATTGCCCCACTCAAATGCATAATAATTCTCTGGAAGCCCTACTTCAGGTTCGGTGATATCGTTTCCTGTGAAGAACGTATTTGGATATGGATTGGGAAAGTATTTTTTCCGTGTCTGGGTTGCCCACACATTCGACCCCTTACTTCCACCTTCCCCATCGTGATTGCCAAGAGCAAAATAGAATGCCGCCGAATGGCATAACTGGCCGAGATAATACCGCTGTGCAAGATACTGTGGCTGTGATAACTCTGGACTGACATACTTGCCCGTCATAAATGTGTCGCCCAAGCCAAAATGAAAATCAGGCTGATCAACGCATGCGTTATGAAGTGTTCGCAAATAGACTTCACCACTTGTATTCTCATCAAGATGCGAGTCTGCCTGAACTGTGAAAACAAATGAAGTATCTTTTGCCCGTTGGGTATGAAACGTGTACTCGTCACTTTTCTGTTGCTGGGCATTGACTGTGTAGACAAGCCTATAAAAATAACGTGTATTCCCCGTCAAACCTTCGAGCACAAAGTCGACTGGATCACCCGGCTCAAGAGAGTAGCTTCCCGTTTTGCTAACGAGGCTTCCCGAACGCTCTCCATACTGAATAAGGACTGTGCTTCTCTGGTGAAATAAGACCCGCACCGTTGCAGTACTGGCAGTCAAACGACCAACAATAATATTGAAAAGGTGGTCAGGAACATTATTCGCCGGTGGTGGTACTGTGTAGCCACCAAGCCGACTCCCACCGCCACGGTTCTGCTTTTCCCGACCAGATGCTTCATCACGTGACACAGCCCCATCGTTATTTGTATCTAATGTCCGGATTGATACAGGAGCACCCCTTAATTCCCCTACATCGATAATTCCATCTTTGTTGGAATCAATAACCACACCGAGAGGATCGACTCGCGAGTCCTGAGCCCGTGCCACTTTTGCCTGCACGCAGCCCAAGACCGAGACAACAACAAACATTGTGAGCACTTCTGCCTTCATTGTCTCAAACCCTCTTCTCGAATTTCTTTCTGACCGTCGTGATGCGAAATATGTGAAAAAAATGCTTTTCCCAGGTCGGACTGATCTTTCAATTCAAAGAGGACACTCTTTGGCCCCCCACGCCCCCGAGGTAAACCATCAAGCCTAATCGTGTGAATCACACCGGTATCTGAATCAAAGAAAAGCTCGATCTGCTTTGGCCCACGAACGTCTCGTGAATTCCGTACACCGCTAATTTTTGCGAGTGTGACACCACTTTCTAGAAAGCCTGCATACTCTTCTAAAGTTATGTCATATCCACTTTGTAATTGATTGACATGTTCATAAATATTGATGAGAGGGAGGTCCTGCTGCTGACCCGGAAGTGCACCGCGAAATCTATTGAGATTGTTACTTATATGCACCGGGCCTTTGTCACGAAATGCCCAACTTGTCTCACCGTCACACCCAAGCGTTCTCAATCCACCAGATCGAAGATGCATACGAAGCACAAACTGATCCACACCCCGTACAAAAAGAAGCGCACCGTCTACATCCTCTCTTGACCTGACGTTCCATGCCTCCAGTGAAAGTCTTTGAGGCTTTTTCTCCCGTGAGTATTCCTCCAGTAGCCGTATTACATACGTTCTATCAAGCGGCTCACTTGTTGCTTTGAGAACCTTCTGAAGCGAAGCCATAGCGGCATTCGCTTTTTGGTAAGGTACAACAAAGTAAAACATGACAAGCAACGCGATAGTCAGTGATAGTGCCGATGTCACTACGACAAATTGAGTGTTACGAGCGAACCCAGTCGGATGTTTTGCAGAACGTAATGGAGCAGGAACGTCTTTCGAAATGAAATTGAGTACGCTGTAAAGATTAGTTGTCTCTTTTTCATTATTTCGCTGAACCCTATCTTCAAGTACGGCATGGACAAATAGTTCGTCTGCAATAGTCTTCGCAATTGTGCCATCAACCGGAGCTGGAGAATCTGGCGCTTCTGTATGTTCATCATCAATCCAACTGGTTAATGGGTTGTTTTGAGGTTTCATGAAGCCTCCTCCGATCGACTCAAGACACCCTTTCTCTTCAGACATTCCGCCACTAACGCTCTGGCTCTTTGCAATCGTTTTTTACACGCTTCAAAAGAAATTTCCATTTGCTGAGCAAGCACTTTTAGTTTCAAACCATTCTGATAACGACCATGAATGATTGTTTTGTGATGCCCTGATAGTGCTTCAACACACTCCTGCAAGGATTTAAGCTTTTCATCCCAAGTATCACCAGCAAGAAGGTTGACTCTTTCAAAATGACGTTCAAGAGCAGCCAGGACAGCGTCATCCAAAACAATTGGTGACTGTTTTATTTTCCGGTAGTGTGCCAATACCAATCTACGAGCAATTCCACGTAACCAGGGCCCAAATGGCCGACTCTGATCACACTCATCAAGACGTCGCCAGGCCACGACCAATGTTTCCTGAAATAAATCGTCTACCGTAGCCTGATCACGAACCACACTACGTAAATAGACCATGAGCATTCGTGAGTTTTCACGAGCAAGAATTTCAAATACTTTGTGAGAGTCTGTGGTCACGTGAATTCAAACCTAGTGGTTCAAGCTTTCTCGGGAATACTGTCAGGGATGTATTTTCGGGGACAATCTTTCCGAAATTATCTTATTGGGCCGCGAGCTACATTACGTGCTGCATAAGTGGGCAAAACCGAGAAAAGCCAAGTGCACAGGCGCGCTCCCCACGGATTCAATTTGTTCCAAGCTGTGAAAACGACACTGACATTTCAGACGTTTCAGATGGTTTGCCACACAAGTTTTTGTCTGCCAGAGTGACAGTTCTGCGATCTCCCCACAAAATCCCCACAACATCTTGTGGAGAATTGCGTTTCACCCGTGCTACAGGCAAAACGAAGTACCCCCGGCAGGATTCGAACCTGCGACTCCCGCTTTAGGAAAGCGGTGCTCTATCCCCTGAGCTACGAGGGCGTTTGATGGGTGAGACTAGCAGAACTGAAGCAAATGACAGAATCAATTTTTAGATTCGTTGAGCTGCGATCGTACACGATCATATTCCGGGTTGACGCATTTGTCTCCCCAACGCTTCAAGGCCGCAAGTAAACCAGCATCACTTTCGGTTGCCTGGCCCTGATCGCCAGTTTCTGCAATCCAGTCTTTCAACATCGTACGATGCTCTTCAAGCTCTTTCTGAAATGCAGAATCTTCAGCAAGATTATGAATTTCATGAGGATCGTTTTCCAGATCATACAGCTCTTCAGGCGGCTTTTCTGGACCAAAGAAAATGAGTTG
>JABHNP010000034.1 GCA_018694455.1 Planctomycetaceae bacterium
AAAATCGAAAAAATTACACAGGAACGCCAGTACATAGAGGAGCTAGGCAGTTTGGGACAGGATAGAGGAGTGTTTTTCTGCCTTATGCGCGCTCAATTTTTGCTGTCCAAGCATCAACCAAGATTCCTAGATTTGCATTCCGGTCTACTCCAGCGCGGGCATCTAGGGAATATTCTAAACACCGTGTAATCTGTTCGGGTGATGCACTCCACGTATCGATCGCATGTGCAAGAGTCTCGTCTGTGGGATGTCTCACGCCATGTGATTCGAAAAGCTTTGCTCTGAAGAAATCAATCGATAAGTCTAAAACAAGACGGAGTCGCGCCCGCCGCAGTGAAGGTTCCTTTCCTGCAGCCTCGACTATTCCAATCGTTTCACGCGTCAGCTGAACTCCCCGAAGAGGTCGTTCGGCAAGCATTTTGAAAAGACTACTTCGGAAAGACGTAAGTTCTTGATCAAGAAAGAGCCTCGCCTTTGCGAGACTACCCTGTGCGACGCGGGCGATCTCTGCCAATGTTGAATCTGTTATTTCTTGTCCGTTTTGTAATTCTTCTGTTTGTAAGATCTCCTTGATCATGGTGTCGGTGAGCGGCGAAAACCGAATGACTTGGCATCGTGATCGAATAGTGGGCAGTTGTCTCTCAAGTGTTGTCCCTACTAAAATAAGAACAGCTCCGGGCGGTGGTTCTTCGAGTGTTTTAAGCAAACAATTTGCAGCTTCCTCTGAAAGATGGTCAGCATCCAAGAGAACGGCAAACTTTCTTGAAGCAAGTTGCGGACGGAGAAGCAATCGCCAGCACAAACCGGCTCGTAACCGTTGGTCTGGAGAGCCAATCAAAGCCTCGAGGGGAATCGTCGTTCGTTCAGCTGGCTTTTGTACTATTTCTACGTCTGGATGTGTTCCAGCGAGTGCCTGCACGCAGGAAATGCACTTGCCGCATGCCTTAAGTTGATTTTCCGAGCGTTGGCAGGCCAGCGCCATAATAAGCGCTTTTGCAAATGTCGCTTTGCCGATGCCCTCTTGGCCAATGAATAAATAACTTCCTGCGATGCGGCCCGCCGCCTCTGCCGATACAAACTGTTCGGCTATTAGGTCGTGTCCTAAGATTCCTTCCCAAGGCATTCAATGAGGCTCTCTTCCTGGTGGTGGTATTAGTCATCCAATGAACAGTTGAGGGAATCCGCACAAAAAGATTGAACGGTCGTAATTATTTGTGACCGAACTTCTGCCACATCTGCGGTGGCATCAATAAGAACGGTGTTCTGTGAGTGTGATTCGCTGTGGTATCCATTTCGTACTTTCTCACGATAGGGATTCCCCCGACTTTCTAGGCGATCTAGAGGCCGATCCATTCTTGCCGATGCTGTATCGATATCGATATCGAGAATAAGAGTCAAATCAGGTTTGATATTGCACGTTGCGATTTCCCCAACCTTACGAACTGCATCAATATCAAGACCTCCAGCATATCCTTGGTACACAATATTACTCATAAGAAATCGGTCAGAGATAACCCAGTTTCCCTCAAGCAAAGCGGGTTGGATGATTTCTCGAACTAATTGTGCCCGAGCTGCCATGTAAAGAAGCATTTCGGCCTCAGGGTCTAATCGGAGTTCTTTACGGTGAAGTAAAACTTCTCTGACTGTGTCTCCTAGCGGCGTAGAGCCCGGGTCATGGCAACACACAACTCGGCACCCACGTTGCTCAAGCCATTGAGCAACGTTCACGGCTTGTGATGATTTTCCAGATCCATCGACGCCCTCAAAAACAATGAATTTTCCTGTGTTCACGTAGGTCCTCCAGCGTCTTGGTGAAAGCCCATGGATTCGTTCCGACCCATAATCATTAACGTTTTCATCACACGATAATTTATTGCGGCGTGTTTCGTTTCAGTGAAAAAGTGTTTGAACACTGCATAGCCTTTCGCAAAACCTTGGCTTGAGGGGATGTAAATGAAGGCGAGTATAGTATTTTTATGAAATGTTATGCATGCAAAAAGAGTCTATATGTTGCTTTGGAATGTATGTGTCTATTTTAGAAACTTTTTCAGTTCGAAGTCATCGGTGGTTTGGGCTGTAGCGCAAGAAATAAGGCATTCAATCATTCAGGAAATCATTTCAAT
Source organism: Planctomycetaceae bacterium (assembly GCA_018694455.1). Taxonomy (GTDB): domain Bacteria; phylum Planctomycetota; class Planctomycetia; order Pirellulales; family UBA1268; genus UBA1268. The sequence continues at coordinate 2,124 of JABHNP010000034.1, forward strand.
GATTATTATCGTTGATAGCGTTGTGTTTTCCTGTTGTCGCGAGGCAGACTTTTTCATCAAGGTGTTGCAGAGATTGTTTTGGTTGCACAGACTCTCACTACGTATGTTGTAGTCCTCAGGCATTTGTTGTTTGGTGAGCAGGATTCTGTGAGGGTGTCAGATGCCTGAATCTGGATGCTGTACGGAAATCTGAGTATGTTGAAAAATATTAGGCAGGCTGCATGAAAACCAGAGACAAACGGCATTCGTTTCGATTTGATATCAATCAATGGTCAGATCGAACGGAATTGATATCTCACTCGCTTCTTCAATGGTATCGCGATCAAGCAAGAGATCTTCCGTGGCGAAGTTCTCAGGATCCGTACCGCGTTTGGGTCAGCGAGATTATGCTCCAACAAACACAGGTAGAGAGGGTAAAAGAATACTTCCGTAATTTTCTTGAAAGATTTCCTACGGTGTTTGACTTGGCGAAAGCCGAGGAGGCAATTGTTCTTAAATATTGGGAGGGTCTTGGCTACTATAGAAGAGCCCGTCAATTACACCTGGCGGCAAAGGAAATTGTATCCGAGCACGAAGGTGAGTTTCCCCAGAACATACGTGCTTTGCAGCAGCTTCCTGGTATTGGGCGGTACACTGCTGGAGCGATTGCGTCGATAGCATTTGATCTACCCGAGCCTATCCTTGAGGCAAATTCCCGCCGCGTTTTGGCACGGTTGATACATTATGACGATCCGTTGACTGGCGGTAAAAGTGAGCAGCCGCTTTGGGATGTTGCAGCAGCGCTTGTGCCTCGCGATGGAGGAGCTGGTGCATTTAATCAAGCGTTAATGGATCTTGGTTCACTTGTCTGTCGACCAGTAAGTCCTTTTTGCGAAGAGTGTTCGCTTGTCGAACATTGTCAGGCATATCAGCTTGGGAGTGTTGATCGGATACCAAATGTGCCAAAGCGAAAATTAATAAAAAAGCTTGATGAGAAAGTTTACGTCTTAATGCACGAAGGCAAGCTTCTTGTGATGCGTCGTCAGCCCGGGGAGTGGTGGGAGGGTCTCTGGGATTTTCCACGTGCGATCCCAGAACATATATCATTACGTGGTCCACAGCGTCGCCTTGGATC
>JABHNP010000033.1 GCA_018694455.1 Planctomycetaceae bacterium
CAGAACATGCGTAGTCGTTATCCAATCCCATCAGATATTCATACGTTTGTCTCGTATCTGCGCGATTCCGGGTACTACTGCGTGAATCGATCAAAGACCGACTACAACTTCAAAACGGATGATAAAAGTCATTGGGATGATTCAGGTAACAAAGCTCATTGGAAGAATCGTCCTGAAGGAAAACCTTTTTTTGCAGTGTTCAATTCGGGCATCAGCCATGAGAGCAGCCTTTTTGAAAATAAAAAGGAATCAGCTCGAAAAAACGGACTGATTCCTGAAACACCACGTCAGGACCCGGCCTCGGTTACGCTACCACCGTTTCTTCCTGACACGCCAGAGATTCGAGATGATTGGGTAACGTATCTCGATATTGTAGCTGCAATGGACAAACAGATTGGTGACTGGCTTGCAGAACTAGACGATGCAGGTCTCCGTGAAAATACAATTGTGATTTACTATTCCGATCACGGTGGGATTCTTCCTCGAGCAAAGCGATATATCTACGATACTGGAACACACGTTCCAATGATTGTTCGTTTTCCAAAAAAATGGATGAAGAACGCACCCGGCTTGCCAGGATCAACAAGTGATCGCCCTGTTAGTTTCGTGGACCTTGCTCCCACAGCACTCAGCCTTGCGGGTGTTGATATTCCGCAAGGTATGCAGGGACGTGCATTTCTTGGTGAACAGAAACAGGAAGCGGCTCCTTACGTTTTTTTGTTTGGCCAGCGATTTGATGCCCGAATGCTTCGTTTTGTCAGGGCGGTAACTGATGGCCAGTACCGATATATACGCAACTTTAATCCTCATCGACATCGAGGCATTCTTGCAGGCTATCCACACAGTCAATCGGGGTGGCGGTCGTTCTACGCACTACAGCAGGCAGGAAAAACAGATGCTGCTCAATCATCATTCTGGAAAGTTCCTCAGCCAGTTGAAGAACTCTACAACACTCAGAATGATCCGTGGGAGGTTACGAATCTTGCTGGTGATCCTGTCCATGCGAAACGTCTTGAAACAATGCGTGCCGCAACGTTTGAAACCATGAAAAATATTCGTGATACAGGTCTTGTTCCTGAAGCGATGTATAACCAAATTTCATCACAAGGCACGGTATATGACTACGTCCACAACAAGAACTTTCCATATGAAAAAGTTCTCGAGTTGGCCGTCACAGCATGTGATGGTGATCTTCAAGCACTTGCGGAACTTCAAAAAGTGATGAAGAGTACCCATCCTGTGTTGCGTTACTGGGGTGCAGTTGGCTGTACTATTCGTGGCAACAATGCAGCATCTGCAAGTGAGCTTTTGCAATCACTTCTTCGTGATCCAGAGCCGGCAGTTCAACTTGCTGCTGCTGAGGCCCTGGTTGCCGTGGGTGAAAGGCAGGCTGGGCTTGCGGGGCTGGTGGATGTCTTGAGTATGACGCGTGATGAAATGGTTGTGCTAGAAGCATTACATATTGCCGCTGCGTATAAATTGACTGGAAGCATCCCAAAGCCCATTTATGAAAAGGCATGTCAAGTTGGTAAGTATCCGAAAGGAATGTTGTCAGACTATCCAGATAATTTATGAAAAACCCGTGCCCGAGTGTCGCTCTGAAGCGGCGCTCTTCGAGGATGCGTTGGTACTTGTTGTAGGCTGAACTATGTCGTTTCAAATAGTCTGAAAGTACACCGATGAAAATCGACTCTGATCCTTTCTTGTGTTATCGTCTGTTCGTTCACTTTTTTCATCGGAAGGTTCAGTGCACATGCTGTTCGTAAACTGTATCCGTATGATGGCAGCTGTGACTCTGTGTGCCACGCTAACGAATTCCCTTTATGCAGCGAAGACCCTGGTCTTCAATACAACTACACCAACCAATGATCTGGAAGGATCGCTCGCAGCACAGGTTTTATGCGCCCAAAGTCAGATTGTACCTGCACAAATTCGTACGGGAGATCATCAGCCGCATTTGGTTGGTAATCGGAGATGTTTGGTAATGGTGCGACCGCTTCAAGCTGACAGCACGGCCCCAATGCAGCTTGCCGCGGTTGATAAAGGCGGGGAAACTCTCGGAATTCTTGACCTTGTGCAACCTGAAGAATTCCCCAAGACAGCCTACTACCTCGACGGGATACCGAAGGAGCCAGTTTCTTTTCAATCGCGTCCCGGTGTTGTGACGCGATTGAACAAAAGTGGTGACCTGAAGAAGTTGAGTGATCCTGATGCAACATTTTTAAACCAGCAGTTGCAAAAAAGTGAATTGGTTGAAATTCAAACTGCTGATGGGAGATGGTCCGCCAATATATACCTGCCAGAACAGAAAAATCATGATGGCAAAATGATCCGGATTCATTCGAATGCGGGATTAAAGTCAACGATTCATTATGGTGATCGCTCCGTCATTGTCAGCCGTTCCCAGACATTGCAGTTCAAGGCTGTTCGTGGGCAGTGGCTTTGGGAAGATGAACTTCAGAATCAAAATATTCTATACGCCGCAGCAACGTGGAGCTGTGTTCTTCCTGCCGAATGGATTGTTCCAGGTTTAAATCTTTGGTTTCGTCAGGAAGGTCAACGCGGTCGATTAAAAACTCTCAAGATCGGGGCGCCGACTGAACTGCTCCTGCATACCATCGACCTCGGTATGCTTGCTCCACCGCGCGGTCAGTTTAATTTTGCCATAGATTCGACAGCTCATCGAGAGTATTTCCAGACGGTTCCAACAAGTCGAATGATCGTCAGTGAATACGAATCATTGTTTCTTCGGCAAGTGATGCTACCTGATGGCACACTACTCATTGAGCAGGATCCGAGTACTGGTGGGTGGCACACCGGCACCATGCGTCAGCGTATCGGCAAAGAATTGATCTCACACGGTATTAATAATGCCAACTATGGAATCCATAGCACAGCCGGTACAGGTGAAGGAAGTCACCCGTACGTTGCAGCACAGCTAACAGCTCATACCAGTTGTGGCAACTATTCAAACGGCATCGTGACACATGGCGGCTCGGGTGGCGGTGGTATTGTGACACTTGATCAAACAATTGGTAATGAATTCAGCCATGAAGTTGGTCACAACTATGGACTTGGGCATTACGAGGGTGGCTTTCTTGGTTCCGTACACCACCCCGCTGATCAGATCAATTCAACATGGGGTTGGGATGCAGATAAAAACCGATTCATCCCAAATTTTTCTCCGTATCGCAGCGGAAAAGATGCATGCCTGAGCGACCAGTGCCAGAGTCCGTTTTATGGTCGTTCCTTTGGGCTCGATGCAATGGCGGGTGGTGCACCACTCTCGAGTTTCAATCGTTTCACGTTGTATACACCGTATTCGGCATCCAAAATCCAAAGCTTCTTGGAAAGTAAAGCCGTGTTTGATTCACAGTCACCATCCGGGTTTCGGAAGTGGAATGTTGATACAGGACATATGGACCCGTATGACCACACGATTGAAGTGTGTGAAAAAATCGATGCTTCAGTGAGCGGCCTCACTTCAGAAAAACTAATCTCATTACTGTCTGAGTACGATGTGGTTGTCGTGTCAATGCAGGATGGGAAATGGATAAAAGATCTTGAGTTGCCACGAGCTTCGATGGTTAATCGTGGGCGTACTGTAACAATTGAACAGAACGCCTCTTACGATAGCTTTCTTTTGCTTCATGGTGAGCGACTTAAGATGCCACGTGGTTTTAAAGCAAGTTACATATCCAACGGAAAGCTTTGGAATAAAAAGCAGGGTGTTCAGCATCAGGTCAAACGCAAGCCACAGGAGTTCGGCATACCAGTCACAACACTTGTTGGTTACTATGATCCACAAAATGAATTGGTCAGCTATATTTATCCGGCGTTGCACGGTGCGTATGGTTTTACCTACGCAGATGATAGTCACCAAGTAACTGAGGGTGATTGCTATCTTCGAGTTGAGACTCGTGAAGGCTCGCTATCTTTTCGCTTGGCAAACCATCGCATTGACCAGAATGTGATGAATAAATTTCATATCAATGTTCCTGAAACGATGAAGCCACGTAGCGTTTCGATTATGTGTCAAGGAAAAGTAGCTGATAAAAAAACACTGAGCCCTGTACGTGAAAAATTGACTTACAGAGAGTACGGTGAGTGAAGCTATCTCGGATGGTGGCAATACACGCTGATTCACAGGCAGTTTCTGTCGCCGGGAGCACATTGAATCAAAAGTATCGTACGAAAGCAAGTATCTACTTTTTGACAATGGCAGTGATTTGAAGTTCTTTGGCGGCATCAGCAGGCAGCGTGCTACATATGCTCTGAGTGGGAAGCCTTACTTTTCAAAAACCGTTTGCGCTGAATGTGGTGTACTGATCAACGGTGAAAGAAGAAGGAATGAAGCTGTTGCAACACAGACTCAATCACTTGTTCGGACGCATCATTCATGTTGAGTACTGCCTTGAAGTATCATCGTGTATGTGACGCACACAGACTGCTGTCAGGCTCGCTGGTCTCTTGGTACACCATAGATATGAAACACATACAACCAAAGGTGTGTCAGGCTAAGTCATTCCTTTAATCCTTGGAGAATGTAGGGAAATTACAAAGCGGCACGCTGGTTGTTGGCTCGGCTAGTATTTCGGCTAGCGTACTTTCACCAAAAGCTTTTTGAACTGAGGCTAACGCAGCATCCATACGACGATGGAGTGGACACAGATTCACGCCGTGCCCCTTGAGTTCGAGAGGACAACTTTTTCTTTGGACATTAGCGATCTAAAAAAACAACGTATGGTTCGTGCATTTGGCAAGTTGCTATGGGTTCAAAATGATCTGATAAATCGACACTATGCAGCAGGAGCAAAATATTCAGGTGCTGAAGCTGCGTAGGTGACATCTTCAGGCTGAATAAAATATAGTCGGTACAAACACATTAAACGGTGTGTTTCACAAGACGTTGGTGATACTTTATGGATATGCTCACAATTTGTGACATGTTCAGGGTTTGTGACCTGCTCAGGAAATTCTATTTTCACCACGGTTTTCAGCTTGATGGATGACTACCGGCCATCCAGCGAATTGATTGTTTGGGTTCCCGTCGGTTGCATCAACAGCAAAACGATAGCAGTCGATGTGGTATGTCTTTGCTTCACAGTCGATAGTAACGACACCAAAGCCACTGGCTTTCGAGTGTGCCTTTTTATAGCGTCCTATTTCTGTTCCTTTGGCTTCAGGGTTGCCCACTGAATAGACATAGACTTTATTGCCACAGCCATCGAGATATTCCCCTGTGTTGTTGTAGCCGTGTTCGGGGCGATTCTTGTGTGGCATGCCTACTTCATCAGGAAGCCAGGATCGCGGATATCCGGCGGCGATAGCAGGCGTGCAGAACGCCCAGTTACTGTCTCGCTGTTCGCCGACTCCATACTGGGACAGAGTAGTAAGGTGCTGATCTCCATTAATATGAAGTGCCATAGATTTTCGAATGATATCAATGGCATTGTTTCGTGGTGTCTGTGGCCAGGCACCTGAGTCAAGGTCAGCTTTTAAATATTGTTGTTGACCACCGTGGTGGGTGGCAACACCGGCGAATACGGTTTGGCTGAATAACACTTTCATAGTGTGGCCGCGCCAATCGTCACCCCACTGTTCAAGAAATTTCTCTTGTCGCTCGCCAAGCAAAACAAGGCCTTCTTTATCGAGCACAGTGGTGTCGAATGTAGGGTCCAGGACGTGATCAGCCCTGCCACTACCGGTTTCCACACGCTCCGGTCCACTTTTCCACTGACGATCGGCGATGATAGCAAAGCTTACACCGCCGTAGACAAGATCGGTGTAGTAGACACTGATATCTTGTAAGGATGGATTGGGATTATAGGGAGCCGGATGGTGGCTGGTATTGGTTTTGTGAACAACGTTGACCATCTTGGCCGGTTCACGATAGCCTCCTTTTGAGCTTGCACCACCTTCAAGATCTTTCATTGCAGCGCCGCCTTCACCCCAGATATTCCCTTGGAAGACGTCGTGATCGTCAGGAAGGCAAACGGTTGGGCTGTTCTTCATGGCTTCACGGAATGACCAGCCGAACTGATAAAATTTTCTTAAGTAATTTAATATCGCCGGGTCTGCTGGATCACGAATGATGCCGAACCCACCGTGATTTTCGTAGAGCTGATCACCAGAGAAGTACAGCATATCCAGATCGAGTTTGATGAGATTTTCAGCAACTGGTTCGTAGGGAAATGCGTAGTCATTCTGGCAGGTTAACGCTCCAAGCCGAAGTGAACGACCAGAGGGATTTGACTTGATGAGCCCGCCCCATTCGTTCTGGGTGACGGACCCATCTTTGTGTGTTTCGAGATAGACCAGACGGTATTGAGAAGCCAGCTTCTCTGACCAGTTTGGAATAGTAAATGTGGCGACCCAGGCATCAGGGTCCAGAGTCGCTTCACCGAGTGAATTCCATGCACCATCTTGTTTGATCTGAAGTTCGACGGACTGGTTGTCTTCTTTTCCAAGCGGTCCGGTAAGAGCGCTCATTTTCATAATGAATCCTTGATCAGACCGTGAGTCGCTCAAGGTGTACATAGACCAAAGGAGAGGGCCGAAGGCATGGTCTGGTGAAATTGTGAACGCTTCGCCTTCGAGTTCCCAGTCAGTAAATCGATAGCCATCGACTGCTTCTTGGGTCTTCTTTGGACCAGTGTATTGGCTGACAAGGGCTACATTGCCCAGAATGCTTTTCGCCGGCACGCTGTGGGTTACCGAAGCAGCACTGCCGTCGCCCAGCGTTAATGTGAGCTCAATCATCTTTCCATTTTGTTTTCCGGAGAGAACAAGAATGTTTTCACCACCAGCATGATCCTTCGGTAGTGTCACTGTCTGATTGCCGATAAACAGCTGGTTCTGATCACTATTGATACCCGCATTGATTCCTGATCGTGCGAAACAGTTGCTGCGGTATTCATTGAGATCGCTTTTGACGCCGACTCGAAATCCACCACCACCATCTTTTCCTTCACCTGCGACGAGCCGGACTGCCATGGCAAAGCCCTTTTCAGGATGAGTGATCTGATGAGTCAGGTGATGAATACTTCTATTTTCAGCATTGGAGATGCACTGAGCCCAACCATGTTTTATTTTCCAGTTTTCCATTGGGTTGGCCCAGTAGTCGCCACCGAGCCAGACCCTGTCGTTGGTATTATTCCATGAGCGATCGGTGCCTTTGGTCGCTGCTTCTGTTTGTAGAGCGAGGAAATTTGTCAGGCTACCGGCAGCAAGAATTTTGAGTGAATCACGACGGGAAAGTTTGCTGTGCATAACCATATTCTTGGGTTTTTAAAGATTCTTCTGAAAATAATGAAATGGGAACAGTCTCTTATTCGATCACGACGAACAAGAATACATATCTCTGCATATGCTTTTACATGTGTCCCATATATTCACCAAGGGAAATTCAAAACACTTTAACAAAAGTACGAAAACTGTTCACCGCCCCAAAGCAATCGACTCATAAAGCATGCAGATTTTGAAGAGGAAATATACGTATTCGATCTATCATTTTAGCCGGTTTCTTACTGTACACCATGTTTGAGAAACAGGCTTATAAGGCATTCAGTGGCACGCGGTCTTTGCTCATGAGAAACCTTGAAGTCAATAAATTGGCAAGGCACAGGAAGGAGTGGTCTCTCATCAAGAACGATCAATGTATTTGATTAAAAGTACATCAAGGAAGCCAACTGCTGAGAAGACGAAGATCTCAAAAGAGTGCAGAGGTTTTAGAGATGATTGAATCGATTGATTTCTGCCAGAAAGGTTACGACATCAGTACTCGTAAAAGAAGCAATAGAATGCTGATATTTAAATTAATTTTCAAAAGCTTGAAAGGAATACACAAGAAATTTGCTGCATTACCAAAAACTATCGAACCATTTCCATAAAGGGTGATGAAGAAAAGCGACTATTGAGAAGATGATGGTCTCGTGAAACACAAATCTTTTGGCCATTAGTTTTTTGAATGCACTCGTAATGGCGATCACAACAGTAGTGAGTAGCAAAATCGTCACAGTGGCCTGCCATCCCAACGTAATCCCAACAAGAGTGCCAGCCAATGGGAACGTACTACAAGATGCCGTATCCAGTTGTCTTTGATTGCATATGAGCCGGATACTGCTTGTGAACAACCAACCAATGAGTCCGCCAGCAATGCAGGTTACAGCCGGAAACGTTGACGGTGGTAGAACGTTACTAAAATCTGTGCGTAGGTGAACATAAAATTGAACGGGTTGAAGAGTTGGAATTGCAACTGATAATCCTGCAAAAATACATAGCAGGAACCCTGAAAGCCATTTTGGGCAACGAAGTCGATCCAGATCCATCAGTGACAGCATTAGCAGGCAACTAAATAATGTGGCGTGATAAAGATAGATTCCGATGACCGGCCATTTTGTATAGAGGATGATCCAAAGAATTCCAGCATAGAAATACCGCTTGAACTCAGGAACATTGGTTGCACCTGTCACAAGTTCAAAAAGAAAAAGCGATCCGAATATGGTCGCTCCAATAACTTCAGTCAGAAAGTAGCGAATAGGAATTGTGGATAGGCAATTCCGGCAGCGTCCCTCTAGATTCAGATAACTGATGAGAGGCAAGTTATCAATTCGGCGAATAGGCTTGCCGCATGCGGGGCACGCTGATGATCGCGTGGTAACCGATGCCCCGGATGGGACGCTTTTCGCAACAACATTGATAAAGCTTGCAACACATGCCCCGTAGTATGTGAATACTGCAAATACCAAAAACTTCGCAGTTCGGATTCGGAATAATTCATATACATCCAAGTCAGTTGCAGGAATAATCATCTGCTGTTCCCGGAACTGTTCAAGAAATGCATTGACAGACGGAATAACAATCAGATAGCCGGCAAGAACAGCCCCGATAGTCAGCCATGCGAGTGTCCGAAGCGACCACACTCGCTTTAATTTCTGATGGCTTTCACTGTCCACCCCACACCTCCAGCACGAATCTTCAAGTAGGCCCAGACGGAGTTTCGAACCTTGCAGAGATTATACCACGAAAGCGACTCATCATTCACCTTTCGGATTCATCTTAAGGCATCATCTATGATTATCTGGTGCATGAACAAAACAGAGCTCCTGTAAAACATTGAAAACATCGACCCAATAGGCAACATGTATATTGTCTTTACCGTACGATAGATTTTGAATCCTTCTCCATAGTCGCCTCTGATTATTACAACGCTAACGGACCAAACTGCGAGGCCCTCTTTTGACACACTGTGCAGACAAAGGATTTCGTGTTTTAGAAGCCATATTTGCGACTCTCGCAATCACCCTCACGTGGAGTCTCTACTCTCCGGTTGGCACACTGAACAGCCTGCGTAACATTAACTTTGCGAAATACATCCTTACGCCTCTCGACTATAAAATACCTTTTTGGACGTTTCCTATTTATGCCTATTCGATTGCATTTCTTGTAATCCCAATTGTTGCCATCAGTTGTGTATGGTTTCGGTGGCAAGAGAAGGCACACGTGCGCATGGTGATCGCATCATTTTTCCCGATGACATTTCTAGCATTTCTTATTTTCACACTGTTTCCCGTCAGTATTATTTCTATAAAATCGGTCCCCGATTTAAGTGGAATGGCAGGAATCGATATTGAACTACTCCGAGGAACGTACGCAATTACAAATCCTTGGAATGCGTTTCCATCAATTCATATTGCAACTGGCACCCTTGGGTTCAGGTTGCTTCAGGCAACATTCCGAAATAAGGCTGTCTTAATTTTCTACGGCATTTGGTTTCTTGTTATGGCACTCGGAACACTCACCCTTCAGTACCATTCCATTGCCGATGTGCTTGCAGGATTACTCCTCGCAGAATCCACATTTCGGTTAGCTCAGAAATATCAGTCAGAAATTTCAAATTTCTATGATGCGATTTCTCGGACTACACGAATTTCTTTCTGGTTACTATTTCTTGGCACCTTGGTCACTATCCACGGATACGCCTCTGCATACGATTTATACAAAGGGACGATTTAGAAAGCTGCTCTGACCACGTAATTACTTCGCAACGTATCGACTGCGACAAAAATAAAAACTGGCTGTCACGGTTCCTTCAGTTCAACTTGTTTACTATTTTTTAGACCACGGTGAGCCTGAAGAAACCAGTGCCTGCACTACGCAATCGTAACGGCTCTCCCCCAAAGCCGATGCTCTACCCGTTTCTGAAGTGGCATGATCCACCGCTGAAAACCGCTCCTGTTTTTCGAATGACTATTTCATTTTAAAGAGATGAGTAAGCCATTTTTCTTTTTCTGTACGCAAGTACCGACGGGGCAACCCTCACTTTGCATTCTGACTGCTGGCAGCCACATGCTATTGCTCTCGGAATTGTCGTCGTATTCCTGATGAAAAATTCTTGACATCGAGAAGTCCATGCCCTTGCAGATCAATATGGTATTTCTCCCTCATTGCACCAAAACTCAAATCCGTATCGATCAAACCAAGACTATAAGCAACTCTGTCCGAATAACCTGGAAGCATAACTCCGAGACGATACGGACTCACAAACCTGCCTGAAATATGGTTGAGGTGTCGAACAATATTATTCGTGCAGTTATTTGTGATCGTATTATAAAACTCAGGAGTGCTACATAGATGATTCATTCGCTTGGCCATATCAACCAGCATTGCAGAACGAGACTCCGCATCTGCTCGAATCGGGTAAAGAAAAAAACGATCATTCGTTCTCATGAGTCGATTCGCGATCATTTCCCTCTCTTCGCTTAGAATATAAACAAGCTCATAATTGTGAAAAATACCCGGTAGTGGATGAAACGTTTCCCCAATCTCACGGCGTATCTCAATCGAAAATGTCAGGTACCGGTCGTCTTCCTCGCCTGTAAACTCAAACGTTAGAAATGTGTGGGCAAGACTCTCTAGTTGGGTGAAGCACTCAACACCAAACCAAATTCTTTCCAAATCTTTTAATTGGTAGGTTTTGTCAAAGTACCTAACTTCTGAAATCTCTCCGGCCGTATTGAGAAGCACCCTCTGAATATTGGAGAAATTGATCGATGTATTTTTGATCAAAGCAGTCGACAAGACTGACTGATCCTCTACCCACGCCCGATCGTTGGATGGACTTACACATAACCAACCAGCTGTGAGGCAAAATATAAACAGCAAAATCCAAAGACACGTCCGGTACACATCAGAGAAGCACACGAGCGAAAAGACTGTCCCTAGAAGAAAACCTATTGCCAATGTCATGCCAATGAATTTTGGAACAAAAGGCATGAAATACAGAAGCCCGAATCCCCAGATCCACGCTAATAGAGTCATGCAAAGAAGCCCATACCGCAGTGGACCACGCACACAACAAAGGCTTCTTGTTGTCCAACTCTGATTCTCTGCCGGACCTGAAGCAGGGATCATTTCAGTTTCCTCATGATAAAGTCGTCCCTCGTAGCTACCACACCTCTCCGGCTCATTCCTCAGTCTCCTATTTGTCTAATATGAAAATTTAGGTGTAGTTGAGGGCCCTGTATTGCCTGGCACTATGCCAATACCGAGTGAATACTTTACTTCATCCGGCACTGTCGACAGCGTGATGTCACTGCGATTTGCAGTTCGCTCTGTGAATATTGCAATCGTCTCATAGGCCCAGGCGGACTTGAAAACCCGAAGTAACTCCCGGCAATACGATACGTTTTCAATTTAGTATCTCACAGCGTACCGCTTCGCTAGTCAAAGCTGCCATTGTGGCGAATGCATCAAGTGCTGGTCTTCTCATTATTTTTAATTTTTCGTTCGTTCGGTATAAAGCGTGAGGGTAGTGGAGGATAGCAATTGATCCATGTTTATATGCTCAACCACACCAAAAGTAGGTCGCCGCCGATGCCTCTCGCATTTCACAATTTGCCAGGCAAAGATCAGAAACGAGCTGGCTCGTGTAATTTCCTCAACTCGTCAGGTGTAAGCTTCTGAACTTCTCGATCATAGGTCATCAATCCATTGACCTCACCCTCAACATCGGTCGTCTGCGTATACACACCTGCAGCCACACCTCGGCGTCTGAGTTTCATGAGTTCTTCAAACGAGCGTTGATATCGATACCTGTATTCGTCTTTGGTAGCTGGCAAGTCTCCATATCCCCAATTTCGCATTTCTGAATTCCATTGGTGACCGGGGACAACAAAGCCATGACCACCAAACTCACCCACCACCTTCACGTAGTCATTGAATCTCTGATCTTCGAATGGAAACATCGGCTCAGGATAATTATGGCGGTCTACAACATCACCAACGGGAAAGAAGTTCCCACCGCTGGCAATGTTGACCAGACGCGTGATATCAAGATTTTCTATTAACTGACCAACTCGAATGGTCTCGTGCTGACCCCATCGTTCATTGAAGGGTACCCACATTACAATTGATGGATGATTTCGAAGACTTCCCACCATAGACTTTAATTCCTTGACGAACTGCTCATGGCGTTCTACAGGCCATTCATCTTCCACCGGATTTGGAGCAAGCTTGCTCCAAAAAGGCCTTCCGCCAGTGCTTGGCATATCTTGCCAAACCATCATGCCAATTCGATCACAATGAGCATAGTATCGCCGTGACTCAACCTTGATGTGCTTTCGGATCATGTTGAACCCGGACTTCTTCAAATATTCGATGTCAAAACGCATCGCTGCATCACTGGGCGGCGTCAACAAGCCGTCAGGCCACCAGCCCTGATCCAATGTGCCGTAGTGGAACACCACTTTGCCATTCAAGGTCATGCGAATCTGTCCCGCAGGTCCGCGAACAGTTCCTACCTCACGCATGGCTGCATACGACTCGACGCAATCGACCAGTTCTTCACCATCGAACAACTCCATGGTGATGTCGTAGAGACTTGGGCTTTGTGGCGACCAGAGCTTTGCATCAGGAATCCGCACACTTAAAGCGGCGTCAGCAATACCAACTACGCGTTCACCATCACGAACAGTAATCACGATACGCTCTGCCTCGAATGGCTTCCCCTCGAGGGTTGGCAGCACACGCAACGTGCCCTCAGCTATCCTGGGCTTCATTTTGACCATGTGAAAATGTCGGTCGGGCACGTCCTCCAACCATACGGTCTGCCAAATTCCTGACACGCGGGTGTAATAAATCCCTTTGGGCTGCAGTGATTGTTTTCCGAGGGTCTGCGATGGTGCGGTTTGGTCAATCACACTCACGGTCAGCTCGTTATCCCCCGGATGTACCGCATCGGTGATGTCAAACTTGAATGGATCACTACTCCCTTTGTGTGAACCAATTTTTTTTCCATTGAGATAAACGGTGCATTCATAATCGACCGCTTCGAAATGCAGATGAGTGCGATGTCCGTCACGAGTCTGATGTCGGAACATACGTCTGTACCACAACGTCTGATCAGGCGCGAGTAGCCGCTGCTGCACACCACTAAGTGCTGATTCCACGGGAAAGGGCACAAGAATATCCCCCTGATAGTCTTTGGGAGTCACCCCATTCTTGTAGATCGCATACTGCCATAAACCATTGAGGTTCTTCCAGTTTCCATCGCGACGAAACTGGGGGCGTGGATATTCCTGCCAAGTATTCTGGGGAGTTACCTGTTTGCCCCAACGAGTCAACATTGCCTCGGAAGATACCTTCCATTCACCACTGGCAACAGATGCCAGAGTCATAAGAAAGAAGCAGTAACAAAATCTCATGTACCTCTACCTTTTTTAAAAATGAAAACTGCCCGGTAGCAGTGGCATTCCTCGCTCTCAGGCATGCAGCTGTCACACGTCTCGAACAATACTCATCCTACCCGGCGAAGCTAGAAACAAAATGAGACGATCCGTACACGTATTGAGACATATTGTCAGGCGTACTATGTCGCTAAATTGCTTGCGTTGTGAATGGTAGAGCTAGCGACAAGCGGTGATGGGACGTCTGTATTTTTTGCCAGAGCCGCCTTCAATGAAAGACTTACAGGATTGAGATCTCTGCGTGACTGTCGATTTCGAGAAGTTACGCTCTACTTTTTCTGGCGTTGCTGCAGTTTCTTCTTTTTAGGCAAGCCGTTAGGTGAAACATTGCATCGCTCGGCCCAAGCCGACCACATTGCAGTGAGCTTTTTTACTCGATCAGGTTCCGTGCTGGCCTGGTCGTATTGCTCCGTACGATCCGACTTGAGGTTGTACAATTCCCAAGGTCCCTTGCCGCCAAGACGAACCAGCTTCCAATCATCGACACGAACTGCGGCATTCCCTTCGTGCTCCCAGTAGATCGCCTCCCGCTCGAGCAGTCTGCCATTCAGCACCGGACGCAAACTGACGCCCTCCATCGGCTGAATTGTCTCTCCACCATATTCTTTGGGGTACTCTGCGGCTGTCAGGTCAACAATCGTCGCCATGATGTCAATCAAATGTGCGGGCTGATTGCGCCAAGCGCCACGATCTTGAATGCCGGCTGGCCAATGCGCAATCAGTGGTGTGGCAATACCTCCTTCATGGTTGAAATGTTTGTATTTTCGGAATGGCGTGTCCTGCATCCAAGCCCATGACTCGCCGCAGAACCAATTCGAATCAGGTGTGGTTGGGTCTCCTATGTTCTTGCCTTTTGGCCCACTCTCGGCACAGCCACCGTTGTCACTCATGAAAAGAATCAATGTATTATCAAATTGTCCGCGCGACTTGAGTCCCTCAATCAGTGTGCCGACAGAACGATCCATGCGATAAACGCATGCTGCGTAGACCGCCATCATGTGATCAAAGCGATCCTTATCCTCATTTGACAGACTTTTCCAAGCGGCAATCGTCGCTGGGCGTTCTGTCTTCTTCCAGCTTTCATCAATCAAACCGAGTTCTATCTGCCGCTGATGTCGATTATTCGATAACTCATCCCAACCTGCCCGATACTTCCCACGAAAAAGGGTGACGTCTTCATCTATTGCCTGCAATGGAAAATGAGGCGCGTTATGCGCTAGATACCACAAGAAGGGCTTGCCCGCAGTAACGGCTTCATCAACGAATGAAAGTCCTTTTTCGGTCCAGGCGTCTGTTGAATACCAGTCCTCAGGCAGCAGCTTTTCTTCTGAGGCAACAACGTCATCATTAAGAACGACCGTCCGGCCTTTTTTAACTTGGAAATAGAATCCGCCGCCCTCTGGCACACCATAAAAGCGGTCGAATCCATGGGCGAGAGGGTACATATTGCGATCTTTGCTACCGACATGCCACTTTCCGGTAATTGCAGTTAAGTATCCTGCACTACGGGCGACGTCTCCAATTGTCACCGAGCGATCGTTTAAGAATCCGCGATAACCAGGAACCTTGTCGTCGCCGGTCATATGTCCAATGCCGGCTTGATGTGAGTACAGCCCGGTGAGCAATGCGGCTCGTGTTGGACAACAGCGACCTGTGTTATAAAACTGTTTGAATCTTAGGCCACCCGCAGCCAAGGCATCGAGATGAGGCGTTGGGATTTCGCTGCCATAACAACCAATGTCTGAAAATCCCATGTCGTCGACTAAAATCACAATGATATTTGGTCGTTCTGCCTGGGCGTTGCCAATCAAGATCATTACGAACAGCAGTGCGAGCAGGGCTTTTTGTATATTCATTTTGTTGTTCATATAAAGAGAAGTAGCCAATTGCAGCAGATTTCGTCCATCCGCTCTACGGATGGTGCATTGTGATTGGTGGGATGTTAAGAAATCCGAAACTTTTATTCCTAAAAAGGGGCAGGACGGTTAGCAGCACTTTTTGTGAAAAATCTCAGGCGAAAAAACAGAACAGAGGAGTAAGTAGAAACTACTGAGATCCGCAGAGGACAGAAAGAACAGGCAGAAGCCAGCGCCAACTAGAAGTTCAATAAAATAGGCCCGGACGGACTTAGGGAACCCTGTATCAGAAAACTCTACAATAGAGTACCAAAATAGCACTCGTTTCTTTATTCGACTCTTTTGGTTCTGATCAGCACCATTTTGTTTCGATGACCACC
>JABHNP010000032.1 GCA_018694455.1 Planctomycetaceae bacterium
CCAGACCTTGATCCTTACGATGCTCTTCTTGACGACTACGAGCCCGGGGCTCGTTGGAAGTCCGTGCACGCCACATTTTCTCGCCTCCGAAAAGCATTGGCACCTCTTGTTCGCGGCTGTATGGAGTCGTCTGAGGGTCCTCGGGAGACAGTTCTTCGAGGCAGCTTTCCACTGCAATCACAACAAGCATTTGTTCGTCATGTTATTGAAGAAATTGGATTTTCCTTTGATCGAGGACGTCTTGATACGACAGCCCATCCCTTTTGTTCAACACTTGGACCAAATGATTGTCGCCTGACGACTCGTTGGGACGAAAAGTTCCTTCCCACGGCTCTCTTTAGCGTTCTGCATGAAGCAGGGCATGGTCTCTACGAGCAAGGTTTGCCGGTCGATTGGTTCGGCTTGCCACCAGGGGAGGCAGCCTCGCTTGGTATTCATGAATCACAATCAAGACTTTGGGAAAATCTTGTAGGTCGATCACCTGAATTTTGGGAATGGTGTCATCCAATTGCACGGAAGGCTTTTCCAGAGTCATTCAATGACGTGTCTCCAGGGATGCTGGCAGAAGCAGTCCGCAGTGTGAATCCAGGTTTCATTCGTGTTGAGGCGGATGAAGTGACGTATAACTTGCACGTCATGATGCGATTTGATCTTGAAAGAGAGATTATTCATGGAAATCTTTTAGTCGCAGATCTTCCAGATGCGTGGAATGAGCGTTTTGAAACCGACTTCGGGAGGCGCCCGTTGCGGATAGAGGATGGTGTTCTGCAGGATATTCATTGGCCAGCTGGGCTGATTGGATATTTTCCAACGTATACGCTAGGAAATATTTTTTCTGCACAGATCATGGCTACAGCGCAACAGTCAGGAGTGGGGAATGCTCAACAAATCCGCAACGGTGAGTTTGCTCCACTTCTTCATTGGCTTCGAGATAATGTTCACACTTTTGGCCGGACATATATGTCTGAAGCCCTGGTGGAAAAAGTGTCAGGGAAGCCTGTGTCAGAACAATATCTAGTAGACAGCCTCTATCAGCGCTATGGTCCTTTACACGGACTGTCGCCAGAGATGCCACAGCTTTTATAAAGTTCCTAGATAGTTTTTTTGGAGGATTATGGATGCGTCAGCGTTCGCTCGTTGAGATTGCTCGTAGTGTTCAAAGTAAATCAATAAATCCACAGCAGGTTTTGTCAGAGTCTTATTATCGCTTTGCAGAAACACACGACGGGCTGAATGCACTCGTACAACCACACTACCAGAAGGCAAAAGATGTCTGTTTGAAAGTTGACACGCAGGGCCCACTTGCAGGTGTTCCAGCAAGCATAAAAGAGTGCTTCGAAGTTCAGGGGCTACAGACAACGCTTGGCATTACCTCCCGATGCGGTCAGATAGATTCCCAAGATGCTCCGATTGTGAAACGGCTTAAATCATGCGGAGTGGTGCCCGTAGGAAAATCAAATATTCCGCAAGCAATGTATTTACATGAGACAAACAATCCTGTCTGGGGGCGAACAAATCATCCAGAAAATCAAGAGCGAGGGCCGGGAGGATCGAGTGGTGGTGATGCTGCTTTAGTTGCCGCAGGAGTTGTTTCCTTAGGTGTAGGTAATGATTTGGCTGGGAGTGTGCGCCAGCCGGCCCATGCTTGCGGTGTGGCAGCTCTTCTGCCTACGTCGAGCGTTTTGGGGAATGGTGGTGCCTGTAACACCATGCCAAATTTCAGCGTAGTATCGTCGCGTACTGGACTTATTACATCGACTATCGCTGAGCTAAAGCATGTTGCATCTTCACTAGATTTTGGAGTTAACGCAGAAAAACAGCCATTTATAGCTCGGAGGATTGCAGTTTGGGAACATGCCGGAGTTATTGAGCCATCATCTGCTATTAAGCGAGCTGTTCGTGAGGCTGCTCAGGCTGTTCAGCAAGATGGGCATTTCGTTGAGTATATTCAAGACACCATTTCTGAAGAGGCTGCATGGATTATGTTTGGGCTTCTCTCAGCTGATGGTGGTCGTGATATACGGCGTCTTTTTGGCTCAGAAAAACCGCTTCGCGGTGTCGCAAAACTTTTACGGATTGCAGGCTTGCCAAGATGGACCCGGCCGGGCCTCGCAGTTCTTATGAGGCTTCTGGGTAATCGGATTGATGCAGCAGCTTTGACAGCGACCGGGAAACGCAGTCGCAAAGGATTTGAAGAACTTCTTGAGCGACGAGAGCTGGTCGTATCGCGTATGAAAAATATGGCAAAAAAGTTTGATGCCATTATTTGTCCAGTCTCTTCATTACCTGCTCTTCCACATGAAACCGCAGCCCGCCTTGTTGCAGCGGCTTCTCCGTGCTTGCTAGCTAATCTGGTGGACTTGGCAGCGGGTGCTGTTCCCGTGACTCGAGTGACTGAAGATGAGCAATCGTGCCGTCATTTCAGCTTTGATCGCGTTATACGAACTGCTATGAAGGCAGATGATGATAGTGCCGGACTGCCTGTCGGTGTCCAAGTCATTGGCCTTACTGGAGAGCCACCAGAGCAGACTGTGCTTGATATCATGGAGGCAATCGAATCAAAGGCAAATTTCAGTCGGTAGGCTCGCCAATAAGATCAATGACTGTTTCCAGAAACGTGTCGTCTTGAAAACTGCTTTTTGTGAGATAACGGTTTGCTCCGGCATCAAGGCCTCTGAGACGATCTTCTTCACGATCCTTATAGGACACGATAACAACAGGCACATGGCTTCGTTGAGCATCAGTTTTAATGAGAGTTACTAAGCCTATCCCGTCCATTCGAGGCATATCGACATCAGTTACTACGAGGTCGTAGGGTGTGCTCCGGAACGCATTCCATCCGTCCATCCCATCAACTGCAACATCCACTTCGTAGCCCCGTGAATAAAGCAGTTGTCGCTCCAGTTCTCGTACGGTGATTGAGTCATCAACAACCAGTATTCGTTTTGCGTGACCGGCTTCAAGTTCTTCTCGTGCCGCATCGATCGGGGAAATCCCTCGGCCAGTCAACAAGCTGTCAATCGATCGAACCAGATCTTCGATGTCGACAATAAGAACAGGGTCACCATTTTCCAGCAACGATGCGCTGCTAATGTTTGGCACCTTCCCAAGTCGCGAGTCCAGCGGCCTCACCTCGAGGTCGCGTTCTCCTGAAAATGCATTCACTACTAAACCGAATTGCTGGCCCCGGTCACTTACAACGACAATAGATAGGTCGCCCTCTTCGTGGCTCGACTTCTCAACACCAAAGACGTCGCAAGCGTGCACAAGACCGATTGCATTGCCGTCATGCTCGATATAGTTGCGAGCCTCGACAGACGCAATTCCCTCTCGCCGGCATGTGAGGATGTGATCGATTCGTGGAAGAGGAAAGGCATAAGGTTCACCACCGATGTCAACCAGAAGAGCACGAATGACAGACATCGTAATTGGTAACTGTAGAGTAAAGCAGGTTTGGATTCCTTGCTGTGTTGTGATTCGTACGGTTCCGCCTACAGCTTTTACCATGGTCTGAACAACGTCGAGGCCAACGCCTCTTCCTGAAATTTCGGTAACGTTATTACGAGTAGAAAATCCGGGTAAGAATAGAAACTCAAGAAGCTCTGGTTCTGACAGACGTTCTGCAACAGTTGACGTTACTAATTCGCGATCAATGATCTTACGCTTGAGTGACTCGAGGTTAACACCGCGGCCGTCATCAGTGATGCTGATGGTAAGGCTTCCTGCTCGGTGGCCTGCATCAATTGTGATTGTTCCGTTTGCGGGCTTATTTTCCCGAAGACGTTCTTCGGGTAGTTCCATGCCGTGGTCAAGGGCGTTACGCACAAGGTGGGAAAGTGGAGCTTCAAGTTTGTCGAGAATGTCACGGTCGACACCGGTTTGTTCTCCGTGGATTATAAGTCGAACTTGTTTGTGAAGCTGGCGAGATACATCTCGAACAAGTCTTGGGAAACCATGAATGCCGTCAGCGAGTGGTCTCATTCGGCTGAAGATTACTTCTCGGTGTAGCCGTTCTGAGAGGTCCTCGTTGCGGCGAGCAAACCCTTCGAATGCCTCTATGATTTTTGTAAGTTTGTCGAGGCTTTGTATCGACTGTTGTCTCAAGCTCTCAATAATTGTGATCTGTGAGGCAGGTAGGTCGACGGCACGAATTTTTTCTTCGTATGCTGTAATTTGATCGCAAAGGTCTGTTTGGTATTCACGAAGTGCTAGTAGAGAGTCAGCGAACGGTCTTAGTTGCCTCGCTTCGACGAGAGATTCTCCGGCGAGCCCTACAAGTCGTGTCAAACTTCCGGCGGAGACTCGAACGACCCGTTCCTCGTCATCTTTTGATGGGTCTGCAGGATCTGTTTTCGGTCTGTCGGAAGTATCGGCTGTTGAATTCTTGGGTAAAGGCGGTGGGGCAGCAAAGTTGGTGCCCTTCGGAACAATTTCAGTATTCGGATTCGCTGCAGTTTCCTGAACGTCGGCAGGGGAGTTGTTTTGTTTTATTTCCTCGTCTGAGATTTCCTGGTCAAGATGTTTTTGTTCCTCATTCATTGTGCCAGTAGGAGGAATCACCGGTGGTTCTGGATATTTGACTTCTGAAGATGATGGTGAAGTGCTGCTTATTGTCGAACTGCTTGTATCAGGATCGCTGGAAACAATGCCTTGCAGGTTTTGAACACAATGTTTCGCTTTTTCTTGCCATGTTGCACTGTTGGAATCGTTTGCGGCAGCTATTGCGGAAAGAAAATCGATGCCAGTGAGGAGAATATCTGCGTGTCTAGGTTCGACAGTAATTTTGTTGTCACCAGCTGCGAGAAAAACATCTTCGAGAGCATGCGCGACTTGCACGGCGGTATCGAGGCCTACAATACGAGCTGCGCCTTTCAGAGAGTGCGCTGCTCGCATGAGTGATTCAATAATTTCAGCTGATTGACGTTGCTCCTCAATTGCCAAAACTCCTGAAGATAGGATTTCTGCTTGGCTTTCAGCTTCAAGCCGAAACAGTTCAAGCATAGAAAAACCGCTTAAGTCGTCGTTCACAGAAGCACCCTCTCTTGGGAATTCACTCACTTAGGATGGGATTTTTTCGTGGATTCCCTCGAAAACCTGATTTGTGTCAAGAAGGCTTACGGTCCGAGAGTTCCATGAAAATAGAGAACTGGAAAAACGCTGTCCAGGTTTACCGAGCGTCGACGGCACATCGCGTACTTCCTCTTTACCAACACGGTGTACTCCAGCAACCTCATTCACAGGAAATGTCCATCTGCGAGTGACCCGGCCGGTTATGAGTGAAGTAACGAGGAGCCTTTCGGGAGCAAGAATCGCAGCATCATCAGTTGTTTGAATAGTTCGATTGTGATCTTTTTCTACATCAGTGTTTCTGGTTGACCTCATTATCGGTGAGTCCAGTTGTTGAAGACCCAGTAAACCGTGTAGAGAGCAGCAAAGAAGTAGCTGTCCACGCACGTTTACCATGCCAGTAAATACCGAATTGCTCCGATGCGGAATAGTATGAACTTTACGAAGCGGAGTGACCTCAGTCAGTGATTCTGAAGCAAGTGCAAACCATTCGTTTGCAAGCCGGAAAATAAGAACACTTAACCCACTGGAGTCTGTGACCTCTGGCGGTGTTTCCAAGACATCTTGCCATTCTTCGAGGTAGCCCTCTGGTGGTTCACGGTTGAAGAATATCTCAGCAGCATCAGCCATGACGGGGCAGTTACGGCAATGAATATACGTTTCGAGTTCCGGACAACTTCGATCCCCGCTAACACCGATTTCCCGCCAGCAATTGACTGGTCGTGGTTCAGCGGTGCTTCTACTCTCAGGCGTATTTATCATCGCTTTATTTCGTTGTCCGGTTGTCTTTTTCATGAGTCTGTACCTGCTAGGGAAGCACTTCGACGATACCTTCGTTCGGCAACAGTGTCACCTTGCTGCTTGGCGATTAGTGCGAGGGAAAGAAGCGCCCCTTGATGCCGTGGTTCCAAGTAAACCGCTTTTTCAAGGAATTTCTGCGATATTTTGAAATCTCCCATCGTTTGGTGGAGCATTGCTAGCGTGTACAAGAGATCAGTTTGTGTGCCATCACCGCGAAGAGATTGTCGGCAGAGCTGAATTGCTGTCGCTATGTCACCAGCGTTTGCGCAAGCCTCGACTTCTTGAATGATCTTTCGTGACACAGTAGGTGCAAGTGCAGTTTTGGCTGATCCCATCGTCGAAGTCCTAGCTGCAAGACCATGTAGGTTTTCTTGCGCACGAGATGAAACGCCATGTCTGGTATCTGGTGTTTGTTCTTGCTGTACCTGTGGTGTGGGTGATCTTTTGTGGCGAGAGAACGTAAGTGGACCAGTCGGCTCCCAATCGCTAGCAGGTAGAATGACGGGTTCAACTGCGCCAACAACGAGTTCTCCACCGGGCTTTAGTAAACTTTCTAGCAAATGAATAAGTTTTTTGCGGGCAGGCTTTGTGAGATAGATCAACAGGTTTCGGCAGCAGATCAAGTCAAATTGTCCAGTTGCCAATTGCCGTAATTTCTGCGCAGCATCAGTAGCGAGAAGATTCAGGTTCACAAAGTCAACGGTCTTTTGAACTTTAGCAGCCACCTCCCACCCGTGAGGTGTTGAAGAAAACCATCGCCGCCGTCTCGCTTCATCGACTGTGCGTAGAGCATTCTCGGTGAATATTCCACTGCGGGCTTGGCGAATTGCAAGCTGACTGATATCCGTGGCAATAATTCGAAATTGTGTCTGAGAGTGTCCCGACTCAAGCAATGATAAAGCTATAGAACAAGCTTCTTCTCCTGTAGCACACGGAGCCGATAATATCGTAACTTTTGACTGTGTCTTGAGGCGATGGCAGACCGTCGAGTTGATATGCTGGAAAACTTTTGGTTCACGGAATAGCCAGCTTTCTGAAACAACAATGGATTCAATGAATAATTGCCGGCACTGAGCACTATTAATCATTTGATTCCAGAGTGATTCAGTTGTGAGTGATTCAGTTGTGAGTGCTTTGAAAGAAGCCAGTGCTTGATGAGCCGCTCGTATTGCCGAATTTACGCCAATACGGTTGAGATTAAAACCGATCGTATTGCTCATCAATGCAGCAAATTGAAATGCTGTTTCGGAGTCAACGCCCTCAAGCTGTTCTGGAGTATTTTGAGCAAGTGAAGTGTTGTAGCTGGTTGTCATTGGCTCACTTTGTAGAGTCTGGTTCACCTGTCTTGTCTTGCTCTGTTTCTTGACGCGTGTAGCTGATTAATGTTTGTAAGTTCGCATTGTTACTTAATGAATTGATAAGAATGATTTGAATTGCTTTTTTGTCAGCAGTATTGCTCTCGATGTCAACAATGGGTCCGATGAAGGACTCGGAATGCTCGAGAGTTTTGATGCCGGGCATTGTGGTGGAGATTCCAACCACATCTTCAGCTGTAATCGCAAACAGGTGTGACTCGTGGTCTGCTTCAACAGAGGTTGTTTTGACTACTACAGTACGAGTACCAAGCCGCAGTTGGCAGGGACGGTCTGAAATGAGTTGGCACAGATCGATTACGGGTACTAATTTGCCTCGGTAGCGCACAAGTCCACGAACTTCTTCTCCCTGTTGCGGGACAGGATTCGCTGAAATGAACGGTAGTACTTCAACAATGTTTCGGGTGTCTATTCCGTATTGCTGTTGTCCCAAAGTAAAGGTGAGTAGTTGCATAGAGAATCTTTCTGAGTCAAGAAACTTCTCAGAGAAACAAATCAAGAAATAGATCTGATTAAAATCTACATGAAGTCTACAACGCACCGCTTGGTGATGACGAAGACTTTTTTAGATCCGGTAACAGCGGTCAGCCCGACAAATGATGGAGGCTTCAGAAAGCCCGTTTCAGCCCGCCTTCGCCCTGATATTGCGTTTCTCTTCGTCAGCAATTCGCAGTCGAAGTGTTGCTGCGGAGGACGGTGGAGACCGTCTTTCCTGAACAAAGCCTCGTCGCCCCTGGGCAAGAAATGTATGGAGATGTGACGCAAGGCCGGTCGTGAATTCAGTCTTCAGTGTTTCTAAGACTTCGGTCCACGAAAGTCCTCTGCGATAAATTGCACGATAAGCTGCTTTGAGTTCGGTGAGTTCTTCGGCGGGATAGCCTGCTCGTCGTAATCCAATTGTATTAAGTCCAACAATACTTCCGGATTGGCCGTCGATTAGCATGAAAGGTGGTACGTCTTGAACGACTCTCGCATGACCACCAATCATTGAAAATTGACCAACACGGCAGAACTGATGGATTGCGACAGCACCAGAGACGAATGCATGGTCTTCAATAACAACGTGACCCCCAGCAAGGGAGTTGTTAGCAAAGATGCATTTATTGCCAAGGTGAGTGTCGTGCCCAAGGTGAGCACCTGCCATAAGGTAGTTATTATCGCCGACAGTTGTCTGCCCATCAGGTTTCAGGGCCCGGTGGATCGAGACACCTTCTCGAAAAACATTGTGGTTTCCGATAACAATTTTACCAACGGTTTCCGGGCGTGCAGTGTGTTGTGGTTGCCCTCCAATAACAGCATGTTCACAGATTTCATTGTGGTTACCAATTGTGACACCAGTTTTAATAACAGAACCACTGCCGACCGAGCAGTGTTCGCCAATCGTGACACCGGCTTCAATGGTTGCAAATGCAGACACAGTAACGCCGGTTCCGAGTTTGGATTCGGGACTCACTAGTGCCAGTGGGTGAATGCTCACGGATTGCCTGTCGTGTAGGGAGGTTCGGCAACATTGCCATCTCAGCGGTTTATCGGTTTCTACACCGTTTGAATTCAATCCCATTTCGTCAGAATTAAGGATTAGGACGTTACCATGCCCCCCTATTCTTCGTGCTTTACAAGGGATGTCTAAACCAACAAGCAGGAGGAGACATTAGAGGAAATATCGCTAAGATTGAAGAATCTTATGGAGCAGGTTCGTTCAAAATATCTAAAATGTAATTACAGAGGGGTTGTGACCATGGATCGAGACGAAGCATATGCAGCAGCAGAAGAGTTGAAAAATGCCGGAAAAATAGAAGAAGCGGTAGCTGCTCTCGACGCGGTGGTGGTTCAAAACCCTGATTTTGCCTTGGCGTATTCGGCCTTGGCAGCTTGGTGCACTCGATTAGAGCGACACGACAATGCCGTGGAGCACGCAAGACGAGTTTGTGAGTTGGAGCCTAATGAACCTTTCAGCTACACAGCACTTAGTGTTGCCTGTATGCGGGCAGGCAAAATAGCCGAAGCAGAGGAAGCCCTTGCCCGTTCAAGGATGATGACCGGATGAGTTTCCCCGGCGGGGCATTCTGATGGTGGATGAGTACGAGAGGCGGGAGTCGAACCCGCACGCCTTTCGGCACTGGAACCTAAATCCAGCGCGTCTGCCAATTCCGCCACTCTCGCAATAGCAAGCCAATTTATTCGGCCACATCTAAGTGTATCTTTTTTTTCAAAGTATGAGTGTGTCAATTTAAATTTTTCTTTTTGCTCTGACGGTCTGTTTCTTTAAGAAAGCGGTCAAGGTTTCCTGCCCCGGCTTTCCGGGGTGGCCATGTTGCGAGAAGCCACTGTCGTAGGGTTGAATCTGGTGAAAAGTTTTGGGGAACACCACTTCGGGTGAGTTCTGGAAAGTCTTGCGAGGTGCCTTTGCCTTCGTGGATTACCTGTGTGTAGTAAATTTCGAGGCTGCGCACCGCTTTTGACGTTGGTTTTCGGCGGTTCCAGTCAGCAACAATTCCTGCTGCAATCGCTTCTCTCAGGGGCGCTTGTCGTGCCTTTGGTAATTCCCAAAAAATCTTATGCCATCGATGGTTTGGGAGTGATGAAAACCCGCCCTGCGGTCGGACATCGCAAAACGCCCGTCCTTTTCTTAATAAGTCGACAACACTGTCATCTTCGAGAGTCGCTTTTCCAGTGACCCACTGTTCTTGTGGGCCTACATCTCCAAACATGCCCCATGATTGTTCGAGTGTGACTGCATTAATGGCCGCCGAAATCCAGTACGAGCGTTTTTCGGTTTCTGAAGTTGTATTGTAAAACAGAGATAGTCCAGCAATGAAGAAAGATATTGCTACTGTAGTGTTTTTTATCGGTGATACGTATTGTCGGAGCCTTGCAGTGTTCCGGTGCTGGGCAAAATCCCCTGGACATGATGGTGAAGAATTTGGGCCCCATGGCATGAGTGCTAGCCATGCAGAAATGCCAATCGGGGCAAATATTCCAACACTTAGATTTATCCAGATACCAATATGAAAAAAAATAAATAAAATAGCGACGGCGCGACGTACAGTACGATTTCCACAGAAAAGGAAAAGAATCGGTCCAATGATTTCGAGAGCAAGTGTAAATATCGTGAACATACATGTAATTATCTTGGACGACCCAAGAAGTTCACCTGCCCAGGTTCCATGGTCATGAACCGATAGGATGTAACCAAGTGCAGAACCATTTAGCCAGTCACCATTGAGTTTGCTGATTCCTGCGTAGAGATACACCACGAGTACTTGAGCGACAAAGACAGCTGGTGCAAAACCGCAGATCACGTATCCGTTTTTCTTGTGGAGTTGCTTGTCCAGAGAAAAAGTGTTGCCGAGGGGTAAGAACATCCCCCAGAATAGAAGGCTAGCCATCCAGAAGTCACCGGCATTTGAAGCTGGCTCTGTTCGTCTAAGAATGCTCGTCCATACGATCCACGCTACGACACAAGAAAGAGAGGACAAGTAGCCCGCCATTAATGAGAGACCAGCAATTGCTTCAGTTGCGAGAATAGTTCCCTGCCACCATATGTCCTCGTTGAGAAAATTTAGCGACCAGCAACCTGGCTCTAGATAGGCTTGAAGCTTTGTGAGGGGAAAAATTCCTGTTGGTGAAAAAAAAAGCCAAAAGTCACGGGTCCGAAGAATGGCATCTGCAACTAAGATAGCTCCAGCAGCAATCCTAAAAGCGGCAAGACTTTCTCTGTCGAGTTGGGCTGCTGACCTCGCGCTCGTTGACAAACGCGCAATCACAGAAGTGAGGTAGGAGGAAGCCATTACATCGAGTGTTTCGAGTGGTTTCTTGTATGAAATAGATATCGAAACTACAACAAGGTACCAGAGTGACGTGATTTTAGCTTCTGAGGGAGCTGTTTCAGGAAAATATAAGACCAATTAGAGGAGAGTAATTCATGCATGCACCGCTTGTGGTGCTGGGTGGAGGCCCTGGTGGCTACGCCGCAGCTTTTATGGCCGCCGATCTCGGTATGGAAGTTACGCTCGTTGAAAAAGACACCCGGCTTGGTGGTACCTGCTTGCTTCGAGGCTGTATTCCATCGAAAGCATTGCTGCACGTTGGCCGCGTTGTCGCTGAAGTCCGTGAGATGCAGGATTGGGGAGTGCATTTTTCGGCACCCAAAATAGATATTGATGCAGTCAGAGATCGAAAAGAAAAAGTAATCGATGCGCTGACCGGCGGCCTAGCGCAACTTGCGAAAAGAAGAAACGTGAAAGTTGTACAGGGCCAAGGCATGTTTACGGCCTCAAACACCCTGG
>JABHNP010000226.1 GCA_018694455.1 Planctomycetaceae bacterium
ACGCTCTTGCTGAAAGCGTTACGTTGTTGGAACTTTCATCTCTAGCTTGTTTTTAAGAGATTAGGCGCTCGCCGGATCTTTACCGTCAATCCATGGGCCTGCCAATGATTGATAAGGTTTCGGTTGAAGTTCGCTGCCCGTCTCTCCAGCTTGCCAGCCAGGAACATGTTTCGGTTGTCCACGATGCTCAGAAAGAGTTTCCCAACGGTCTGCCCATGCAGGACTACCATCCGTATAACGGCCCCGTTCAGCATCAAAGTGATAGACTTTGCCATTTCGATAGCTCATGGCACCAAGAATCACAGTAGTTACAGCAGCAGCTCCCAGGTCAGGTGTATTGTTACACGCATTTGGATCATCGGCCTCCATCGCAGCAAGCCAGTTTGCGAAATGAAGTTTTGTCGTTCCTTGTTTCTCAAGGGCTTCGCTTGCCAGGTCAGTTTTGATCGTCTCGTCCTTGATTGAACTGTCCAGAGTAACCTGTGGGCGTTCGGCAAGGAACTGGAAGTCAGTGAAGGTCTCCCCATTTCCGAATTCAAACGCACCGTTATGACCTCGTATCGTTTGCTTGATGCGAGATCGTTCGTTGCACATTGTTGCTGTAATAAGCCCTTGGCAGCCCTCATTGTAGTCAGCTACAACGGTTGCCACGTCAGGAACGTCACGAGTGTCAAGCTCGAGGTATATTCCACCAGCTCCGACAACTCGTGCAGGGAATCGCAGGCCAGTCGCCTTGAGCATTGCTGTTGTTCGATGAACAAATAAGTCGGTAAACATGCCCGACCCAAATGGCCAATAACAACGCCACTGACGGTAGATCGCTCGATCGAACGGGATTTCTTCGGCTAGGCCGACATCGACACCAAGCCACCGTTTCCAATCAATTGTTTTTGGTGACATGTTTTTGGTGAGGTCATAGTAACGCCATTGTCCGACATTTGAATTCCGAAAGTATTCGGTCTGGTATCCAAGGACCTTACCTAGTTTTCCAGCATCAATAAGATTTCTTGCTTGGTCCCAGACCTGCAGGCTTGTTGACTGAACGCCTACCTGCATGACCCGACCACTTTCTTTCCAAACTTTGACAACGTCAAGAGCCTCTTCAACGGTCTTTGTCATTGGCTTTTCAGCGTAGACATGCTTGCCTGCCTTGAGGGCATCCACAATGTTGAGATGATGCCAGTGATCGGGTGTACCAATACATACCGCATCGATGCTGTCGTCTGCGAGCAGGTCCTGGTAGTCCAAATAACGCTTTGGTTCGGTCCCGGTCTCGGCCTTGATATACTCGCAAACTTTGTCTTCTTGTGCTTTGTAGACTTCGCAAACAGCTACAAGATCAATATTAGCACCTTCCGCGCGAAGCTTTGCGAGGGTCTTGACGTGAGCACCAAAACCTCTGCCACCAGGTCCAATAAAGCCAATACGGATTCTTTCATTGGCGTTTGCTGCCTGACTCTTTGTAGCGGCAGAGAGTGCTGTCGCAGCAGTCACGCCCGCTGCAGAGTGTGCAATAAAATTTCGTCTATTCAGTGGACTTGTACTGTCTTGTGTCGGAGTAGTTTGCGAGGCCTTTTTTTGAATCGTCATGAGAAACCTTTCTGAGACAGGAGTAGAAGTTGCAGTATGGTGGATATGTCAAATGATTTAGTTTTTTATTCAGTTCAGCAAATGATAGATGGGCCATCGAGTCCCACAATATTTGGTGCGCAGTTCGACATTCTAAAATGGCAATAAAAGTGTATCAGGATAGCCACAAAGCACGAAGTCTCTGCGGTTTTCCTATAGTTTCGGCACCGCTTCTCCGCTTTTCCATAATTCAATCATTTCAGTGTCATTTGCTGATTCGGAACCCACAGTGCTTCGACCACGGCGAACATCGGTCTCCAGGAAGTGAAAGAGCTGCTCTGCAATATCGCGGTTTTCGCTTTGCAGATTATGAAGTTCACCAGGGTCGTTAGCTATGTCATAAAGCTGAAAGGCCGGCAGTTGGTCTTTTTTTGCTTGTGCTTCTTTTGGAGTGGTCCAGCCCCCGGATCCTCTTGCGAGGAGGAGTTTCCAGTTGTTGCTTCGGTATCCAAAGTGGCCACTTATTGAGGCATGGATGAGGCCGTTTCGTGTGTTAGGAACTGGTTCCGCGTGGAGTGCAGGCAAGAAGCTTACGCTATCCTCCGCCGCGAGGGAGGGGGTATCGCTGACCAGTAGGTCAGCGATTGTTGCAAACATATCGGTGATACAAATTGTTTCATCAGAGGAGGTGTTGGGCTGGATTGTTCCCGTCCAACGCATGAAAAACGGAATTCGGTGACCTCCTTCCCAGAGGTCGGCTTTAGACCCTCTATAGGGGCCGCTCACCCGATGTCCTCGTTCTGCGAGTTGTTGAATACCTGCAGCCTTCGAGCAGCCATTGTCACTGGTGAAAACAATTAACGTGTGGTCTGATATTTCACATGAATCAATTGCAGTAATGATCTGCCCTACAACATCGTCAGTCTGCATGACGAAATCAGCATAAGGACTGAGCCCGCTTTTCCCCTCCCATTCAGCACTCGGGACAATTGGCGTGTGTGGAGAACTCAGGGGGACATAGAGAAAGAAAGGCTTCTTTGTGTTGGTGGCTTCTTTTATGTAACGGACGGATTGGCTTGCAAGGCGAGGCAGCATGTTCACCGAATTGTCGTGTTCAATAACTTCACCGTTTTCTATCACTGCATCCATATCTCTGCTGTGATGAAACCCATGGAAATAATCAAATCCTCGCGAGACCGGCCCGTCAGGGACCAGTGCTCCAACAGGTGGGATAGAGTTTTTTGCTCGTTTTAGGAAAGCCTTCGTCGAGGGATCTTGATATTGAAAATTGAGATGCCATTTGCCGATGATTGCCGTTTGGTAGCCAAGGCTTCGTAGGTATGTTGCAACCGTAGGACGTGATTCTGCAATAAGACAGGGAGCAAACCCCTGGACGACTCCATTCTGAAGTCTGGTGCGCCAGCAATGGCGGCCGGTGAGCAGCCCGTACCGTGTTGGCGTGCATACGGCAGAACCAGAATGAGCGTCGTTAAACGTCATGCCGTTGGCGGCAAGGGAATCAATACATGGTGTTTTGATTTTCCCAAACTTGGGATTGAGGCACTGGACATCACCATATCCAAGGTCATCGCACATGATAAATACAATATTCGGAGTCGGCGGTGCCTGTTGAAGAAGTTTACGAATAGTAGAACGATCAGGATTACCATCGAGCCAGCCGAGGTGATTGAGGAATTTGTCACTCCTGATGACGGTGTCGATACAGCATCGCTGTGATTTTGTTTCATTGAAAAAACCGTGGGGTTTTCCTGCGTAGATGTACAACTCTGAATGTATATCAGCGTTTCGTAACTCAGCATCAAATGATTGAGCCGTATTGACTGGTATGAGTTTGTCATTCGACCCAAGGAAGACAATCGTCGGTGGGTCGTCCGGGGTGATGTTGTGGGCAGGCGAAATTGCTGGAAACTGTTCTTGAACACGGTCGTGTCCATATCCGTTAGGACTATTGTCATACACAGGATTGAATAAAAGAAGTGCATTGGCTTTTGAACTCACGTGTCCGTTTTTGTCGTGTGGGTCCTCAAAATCGTCGCAGATTCCGGTCGCAGCAGCGACATGGCCTCCAGCCGAGCCGCCAGCTGCGGCTATTCGCTTAGGATCAATACCAAGACGAGGAGCATTTGAGCGAATCCATCGTACCGCAGATTTACCATCCTGTACGCACGCCACCGGTGGAGTGCCCTGTCTACTCTTGACACGATAATCTGCAACAAACGTAACCATTCCTCTGTGGGCAAAGTATCGGGCGTGTTGTTCGAACTGACGTACTGAGCCGCCGTTCCAACCACCGCCGAAGAAAAAGATCACCGCCGGACGGCGATGGATAGCTGGATCGTGGTCCTGTGGTTCGAAACGGTATATCGAAAGATCATCACCTGAGGCGGTTTTATAAATCTCTTCAACCACGCCAGGACCGAAATCAACCTTCTGCTTAGCTTCTGCATACGCTGAAAATGTGGTGAACCAGTGCGTCACAAAAAATGTGCAAATCAGTATACTTACGTTTCGCATGACAACATTTCTTAAAGGGGTTGAACGTGATCACTATGCATATACATACCATTCAGCGGAAAGCATTACATCAGATTCTTATAGTGATTTTTGTTGGGATCGGTATAGGTCTATGTTTAAGTAGTGTTGCGGCAGAAACAGCCCCTCCAGCATCAGGCGTCCTCTTTGAGGATCAGTTTGAGCGAACGGAAAAAAATCAAGGAAAGGAGCAGCCCGGAAATGGCTGGGGCACGAACAGTAAAACACGTGCAAAGGGAGTAAAGCAGGTTTTTCTTAGTGACGGAAAAATGCACATCAAGAGAGCAGCCGTCGCTGATCATGGTGTTTCGGTGACTCAGGACGTGAGTTTTTGTAATGCCCGCATTGCCCTGCGGTTCATGGTTCCAGAAAAAGGTGACCTTGGGATCAATATTGCAGATATGAATGAGAAATCAGTTCATGCTGGACATATTTGTATGGCCCGAATAAAGCCAACCTCTCTTGAGATCGTTGATCTTAAGACTGGCCGAATGAAAAAAGAAATGCATGACAAGAACAAAGCAAAGAAGCTGACGAAGGCAGACAAAGCACAGCTCGCAAAAAAATCCATTATCCTGCCACTAAAACTAAAGACAGGAGTCTGGCATGAGTTGGAGATTCTCATTGTGGATGACACGATGATGGTGAAGATTGACTCACGTAAGATCGGGTCTATGGCATCACCAGGAATCGCCCACAAAACCAAACAGCGAATCCGCCTGGCTGTAAATACTGAAGCATGGGTCGATGACATTACAATCTCTGCAGTCAAATAGACTGTTGGCATTTACAGCTGTTTTGAATGGTTGGTGAAAATTCATCTGTTTGAGTAGAAAGCATCAGCGTCCTGCATCATGGAGTAATCGTGTCGATTCAAATTCCTCAAGTATCCGTGCAGTGGCCAATGCGTCAGCCTCGGCACAGGTCGTAGCGAAGATGACTGGGGGATTGAAGTCGTCTGGAAGTGTTACAGCGTGCCCGGTTTGCGGATGTACCACAAGTTTTCCTTGCTGTAATGCAGCAATCGCAACAGCCTGCCCATCCTGAAGAGAGATGGTCGGCTGTGTTTGCGACTCGTTCAAGCGAAGGCGAACGTGCCAAGCCTGAGAGGGGTCTGGTTGCCCCCATGCTCGAACCTCACCGCCAAGTTCCACGAGGTGAGCCGAGGAACCGAGCGAGAGAAGGAGTTTACCAATTTGGTCAACAGCATACCCTGGTCCGATGCCGGAGAAATCCACGGTAATGCCCTCAGTTGTCTTCTGCACGCTCGCGTCGCACGGGTCATCTGAGAGTTGGATTTTCAGATGATTGAATCCAACACGATCCATCACTTCTTGTGGTGGATTACCGCTGGGTATGCCGATTGAGCCGAGTTCGTCATGAAGGTCCCTTGTACGCCACCACTGAATCAGAGGTCCAGCAGTGATGTCAAAACGCCCTTCGGTCTTGTGAAAAAGTGTTTCTGCAATGAGCAGAATATTGGTCATATGTTCATCAACTTGTAGCAGAGTGTGCGCTGGTGATTGATTGAGTGTTGTTGCGATTGAATCTTCTCGCCAGGTGCTCAGCGACTGATCAATCTGCCGAAGAAGAGAATCAGTTTCTCGATGAATCTCACCAAGGGGTTTCTGTGGGACGTTTTTGCCAAGAGTGACCCGGTAGGTTGTGCCCATTGATGGTCCGGAGAAGGTTGGCAGGCCTTCACCCGCAGACACTGGCAATCCAATGAATGAAAGAATAGCGAAGTAAAGGTTGGGAAATTTCGTACGCATTATGTGAAGGCTCCCGAGGCCACGGCCACAGTCAGCGCCACAGCGAAGCAGCCGCAGAGGACAGCGTCCTGCCAGGTAATGCGTCCAGATTGGCGGTGAAGACGAACATATCGAAGCATGGCGCCTGTTGGGCAGCCATATCTGCAATAAGCCATCGGTGAAAGACTACTGATGGCTAGGCCGACTATACATATCACAATAGCGGAGGTTCCAGCGACCGTAGGTAGATATGCATCGAACGGCTCGAAGTCGACGAGTGAAATCTTCATGTCAAATATTGAAAGAACAGCGCACGAAACAAAAAGCGTCCAGGGAAGCCACCGCACATGTTGAAGCAGCGGTCCAAGTGATCTTTGAACATGCTTGAGGATACGAAACCGTTGGCTAGGTATCGTGATCTTTAGCAGTTGCTGTGCAGCACCGTGTGCGCACAATTGGTTGCAGTAGACGTTTCTCCCTGTTGCTGCTGGACTGCCAACCGCCAGCAGACTAAGCAAGAGAAGCACTGTTGCTCCTTGAGGAATGCCATACATGGCCCACCCCCAGAGCTGGGCCTGCGAAAGCAATGCACCAGCCCCAAAACCGAGGTAGGTAAGTACGAGAAGTGGTAGGACAATTCGCCCGACCCAGTGGCCACGTAAGCGGGTATACCCGATTATGAGCCCGATAAACATGATGAAGACCGCACCCCATTGTGGAGCATTCAGGTTCTGGGTGCGTAAAACGAGATCTCCCACAAAAGATTGTCGTTCTTGACGTTCGCTGACCGACTGAGAAGCTACAACAATTGCTTCTGCAATAGCTTGGCTGGTCATCGTTGCGCCGCTGACACCCTCAATGGGTGACTTATCTGTTTCTGTGGATGCGATTTCCTCAAATGTCTGCCCAATGAAATACTTTTTGAAAGCCACGTCGTCGCGGACGTAGGACACGTAGGGCTCGTTGTCAAAAGTCTTTCTGATACACAAACCTACAGCTGTGCCAGTGCTATCAAAACCAATGAGGCTATCAGTAGGTCCTTGATAGCCAATGATGGAGTCTGCGGCAGGAGTGGTTCTGAGTGTCCATCCGAGGGGAATCCCTGCATGGTCATAGACATTCATAATCGACGAGTCTCCTGCGTCTGCACGCAGCTGTGTTGCTTTGGGGAATATCTCTTGTATTTCTGCAAGCTTTGGGTCATCAGGGAAACGGGTTATTTTGCGATCCTTTCCTAATCGTTTATTGAGTGCTTCAATCATGGCAAGGCTTGTGAGGGTAGCGCCAGCAGATGTGATATACGGTTCTTTGGGTGTCCGCTTGAGTTCTTTAAGAGTTTTGCCGAGAAATTGGTTCCAGAATGCTTTGTCACTTGTGACGACTGAAACGTGGTCGCGAGTATCTCCGCTGGAAAGGATTTCAATACCGCAGATAGTTTTTCTTGGGTCACAAATAATCAGCAGATTTGAAGGGCCGGAGAAACCAATCACGGTGTCGCTCACCGGGGAGGTCTGAAAGCAAAACCCCACGGCTTCACCCGATACGTCAAGCAGTTCAATAGCACCACGAACGTGACTTGATTGGGCCCCAAAACGGGCTGCTTGTGGCACGGCATTTTCAAATGTCAGAAGCGGCAGTGTCGTAAGTGAAGCAGGAGGCCTTTTGAGACTCGCAGCGTGCGAGTAGTAAAGACAAATAATGATACCTGACACCATGCACAGTCGGGCCGCGTGTATAAGGAATCTCATGGGGGGACATTTCTGGATTGCACGACGGTTTCGGTATTAATTCGCTACTAAGTATGATAAATATCCGATATGCTATCGAAGACTTAGGAAATCAAAAAAGGTGGGAAATGATTATAAAACAATATCAGAGACTACTCTGTAGCGTTCTTGGTGCTTTCACGCTGTTGTGTGGTTTTAATCCAAATCATGCTTATGCAGCTGAACAACAACCTAATGTAGTTCTCTTTCTAGTCGATGACATGGGACCGCTCGATACATCAGTTCCTTTTTTGACTGATTCCGAGGGTCGCCCCGAGCGCTATCCACTGAATGATTTCTATCGAACGCCATCGATGGAACGGCTGGCCTCACATGGTGTTAGGTTTAGTACCTTTTACGCGATGAGTGTTTGTTCGCCCACACGAACGTCAATTATCACGGGTCAAAACGCAGCGCGACATCGGGTGACGTCATGGATTCGCTCCGAAGAAAACAATCGGGGTGAATTTGGGCCACCTGATTGGCGATGGGTCGGTGTTCAGGATCCAAGTGTTACGCTGCCTGGAGTTCTCAGGGAAAATGGTTACCGCACAATCTTTGTGGGCAAAGCCCATTTCGGTCCTCTCGGCGAACCGTCTGAATGGCCAACGAATCTCGGTTTTGACGTGAATGTTGCAGGATGTTCCTGGGGACAGCCTGGCAGCTATTACGGACTTGATGGATATGGAAATATTAAAGGCAATAAGAGGCGTGCTGTTCCGCATCTCGAAAAATATCATGGAACCCAAACGTTTCTTTCAGAAGCGCTCACAATCGAGGCAAAGAAACAGATCACCATCGCAGTGGAGGATAAGAAACCATTCTTTCTCGATTTTGCGCACTATGCTGTGCATGCACCGTTTCAATCGGATCCACGATTTGCTTCGCACTACAAAGATTCCGAGAAACAAAAAAACGCGCAGGCATATGCAACATTGATCGAGGGCATGGATAAATCTCTTGGAGACATACTCGACCATCTTGATTCGTTGGGAATTGCTGAAGAGACACTTGTGATGTTTGTTGGCGATAATGGTAGCGATGCCCCGCTTGGTTCTGTTCATGAACATGCGAGTTCGTTTCCACTTCGCGCGAAAAAGGGCACGCATTACGAGGGCGGCATGAGAGTTCCGTTTATTGCTTCCTGGGCACGACCATCTCAGGAAAGTCCTGTTCAAAAGCGTTTGCCAATTCCTGAGGGTGCTATCCAGCAACAGCTTGGAACGGTTATGGATATCTACCCAACGGTTCTTGCCGTCACCGGCACACAACCTCCATCAGACTACACACTCGATGGCACGGATCTCCAGACTCAGTTGGAAGGGCGTCGAAATAGCAGCCGCGAGGAGAGGTTTCTCATGCATTTTCCGCATAAGCATAGAAGCAGTTACTTTACGTCGTTTCGTGATGGAGATTGGAAACTCGTGTACCACTATCGACCAAATGATAATCCAGCTAAGACTCCATACGAGCTGTTTAATCTTGCACAGGATCCATTTGAAAAGCACAATCTCGCTGATAGCAAGCCACAAGTACTCAAAAAGATGATGGCAACAATGACTGCATCGCTACAGGAGCACTCGGCACTCTATCCTGTCGATCCTGATGGGAATGAGTTATTACCGATAGCCCCGTAGAAACGTGCTTCTACTTTTTGGGAACAAGCATCACAGCATCAGCGTGTGCAAGGCCACCTGCCGAGTGAGTGCCAATAGTTACGGTACAGCGTTCACCCTTCTTGAGGGAAACGTGACCGGCCGTACCAAACGTTGTATTGATTGGTGGTGGTTGTTTCATATTAATACGGGTTGTGATATCCAAATTCTCTGAAAGAACTGAGACTGGGACGGTATTTCCTCGATTTGCATGTGGTTGCCAGGCGACAAGAATCTCATAAGTGTTGGCGGCAGGTGC
This sequence comes from Planctomycetaceae bacterium, assembly GCA_018694455.1. Taxonomy (GTDB): domain Bacteria; phylum Planctomycetota; class Planctomycetia; order Pirellulales; family UBA1268; genus UBA1268. The sequence goes on from JABHNP010000226.1 coordinate 9,554, forward strand.
ACGAAACGTGAAAGTTGCCGTGGCATTCGTTTCAGCGGGTGCGTATTGATAGCCATGTCCAATGTAGCCATCGAGACCGTGGCCTTTCTGCCATTTCCCCTGAAACGTTGCGTCACGATCATCAAGGACCGTGGCTGAAAATTGCTGTGCAAGTTTCACGGGATCAACTCCTGATGGTTCGCCGGTGGGTCCTGCAAGAGGTAGGGTGTTGGGTGGAATTTCAAGGGGGGCAGTAGGTGTCTTGCGGTGGGCTTTTCCAGGCAGTTGTAAAAGGTCAGCAAGTTCCGACCAATAGTCTTCGTAGACACTCCGTGGGTTACCATTATTCCGGATGGCAACACTTGCTGCCTTGCCAACAACTTCACCCATCATTCCGCACGTTTGCATGACACGTGTCGTACCAAGCGCCTTATGCGTGACTGAAATGCAACGGCCTGCCATAAAGAGGTTCGTAATTGTACGCGAATAGAAACAGCGGTAAGGAATAGGGTATCCAAATGAGCGATCTACGCGCCGGTCATGGACGGCAATTGAGATAAACGGATTATCTGGAAATTTAGCCGCATATTGTTCTTTTGGATAATGCAGATCGATTGACCATGTCGAGGGTACACATCCATCCGAAAATTCACGCTTCGCAACAATATCGTCTTGTGTTAACACAACGTCCCCAAGGATCCGACGGCTCTCCCGTGGGCCGCCGACGAATGCGAGCCAGGTGAGGCCTGCGTTTGTATGCTCTGGTGCGCCATCGCCGTTTTTCATTGCCGAAAAAGCCCCAAAGACTGCTCGAAGATTCCAATCACGGATCCCTTCAGCATCATGTAATGGGTCCTTGTCAAAACCGCTCTCCCAGAACCATTGACCATGGTGGTCTCGCGGATAAGGAAAGTCATCCATCGCCAGTGGGAGCGCCCAGGGTGTTTCTGGAAATGGAACGGGTTCGGAAAGTTCGTCCCAAGCCCACATGTTGCTCATCCCCATTCGGCCAGTGGGTTCCATCGCTGTTTCAGCGCCGGCATGGTCCGCGATGGTTGCATGCCCTGTTGCGTCACAGAATAATGTGCCATGAAACACGTGAGTTTCGCTCGTGCGCGTATCGAGGGCAGTCACTGATTCTATGAGTGTTTGAGAAGTATCCGTCTTAACTGCAAAGGCGTGCATGTTTAAAAATAAATCAATCTTGTCTTCAGCCCGAACGATAGCTTCTTTTTTAGAGTCACCGAATTCTTCATATGTCCCGGGGCTTTTTTTGGCGTTGTCTCTAAATTCTTCAACAATTTCACCAATGCGAGGATACTTACCCCGGCGAATGAGTCCTTTGGCCCAGACACGCACCTCGCTTGAGCCATTGCCGCCAAGGACGGGACGGTTTTGAATTAGTGCAACACTTAGCCCCATGCGGGCGGCCGATATACTTGCGGCCGTCCCTGCGTACCCACCACCAACAACAACCAGATCGTAGGGTCCATGTGAAACTGGTGACTCGGATACCCTAAGCCTTTCTTTTCGCCATCCAGATTCATTCGGTGGTGAAAGTTTTTGAGAAGTCAGCGCAATACAATCACACCGGCCGTCAAAACCCGTTGCGTCAATTATGCGAATGGAGTTCGCCCCTTTTACGGTTTGTACGGTACCTCCATATTGCCAGTGCCATTCAGCACCCTCGGTCCCAAAGTCGGTTGCAAGTTTTTGTTCATTGAAGGAAACGTGGAATTTCCCAGGTGTACCTGGAGCGTCCCATCGAGCTACCCAGTCTTTGGTGCGTACCCAGACGTGATATATGCCGGCTGACTCTAAATCAAATGTTGTCGAAGCATCGGCGACTGGTACACCAAGCCCATGCGCGAGAAGATAAGGCGACCCCATCTCTTCAATGAACTGGGTGTCAAGTTTCCAACCGCCATGAGTTTCGAAACTTTCTGCTTCAAGAAGAATAGTTGCTGGGTTGCCATTCACTATGGAGGCAATCACTATGTACATTGAGCATACGAGAAAACTGCGTAGAAAAAAGTTCATTGTTGATATCTCAATCGGTGAATCACAACAGGTATTCTGCTCTGAACGTACGAGGTCATCCAATACATTCTCTTACATTCCATTATGATTTTAATAATTTGTCCCCGGACCCTTTTTGTAACAGTACCCTCTGAAACGACCTAATCTAACTATTGTTTTTACAGTGCCGTGACGTTGAGGTAAAACATATAAAGGGAAGAATAAATTCTGTCAGCTTCTGTAAATTTAACGAAGGCAAAGACATCTACCAAATTTAATATGGAACATTCCTAACGATTGAAGAATGCGTGAGGTGAGCACATGGATCATAAAAGAAAAGACAGCAGCCAGAAGGGTTTTACATTGATTGAGCTACTGGTTGTCATTGCAATCATTGGCGTTCTTGTAGGCCTTTTGCTTCCAGCCGTTCAACAGGCACGAGAAGCGGCACGGCGGAGTTCCTGTGTGAATAATATGAAGCAGGTGGGACTTGCTGCTCATAACTATCTTTCGGCACACCAGGCATTTCCGCCTGGCATGGTGCAGCCTGATACTTCAATTGGAAGTTGGAACAACTGGGAGAACGCAAGCGCATATTATTTACTGCTGCCTTTGATGGAGCAGCAAGGGTTATACGACAAGATGACTGCGCAGCTTCAGGTCGATGCTGCAAATGCGCAGGATGAACTATATAAACTTTCTCGGCAACCTATAACCAATCTCATGTGCCCAAGTGACTTTAGTGATTCACCAGATTCGCCTGAAGGTGGTCGATCGAATTATGGATTTTCGACAGGTAGCACAATCTTTCTTGGAGGAGCAGATGATTGCACGTTTTGGTCTTCGGGGAAGCAGTTCCCTCGAGCGAATGGGTTTACATCAAGAACACGGGCACTCCAGACATGTAGTAATCCGCAGGCAGGACGCAATCAGGATGTCCCTCGAGGTACTGGAAAGCAGTGGGCCGATGGATACGGAACTGAAAAATTCACTGACGGGTTATCGAATACCGTGATGGCGGGAGAAATGTTAGCCGGTAATGGTGCGGCCTCATGGCGTGGGACGATAACCAAAGCTGTCTACCCACGTAATTATGTTCGTGGCCAGTCAGCACTCTCGCCTGCTGATAGAAACTTTATTACTGAAGCTGAGCTCACCACATGGGGCCAGGCAGCAGAAGCGGCGACTGACTGGTTTGGTCGCAATGGTTCCTTTTGGGGATGGCCAGGCCATGGAAGTTCATTGATTAATTGTGCAGCACCACCCAATTGGCAATATCCGTCGGGTGGTCAAGGGACGCCAGGGATGCCATTTGATGGATACACCGGGCTTTTTCCGCCTCGGAGTCGACATCCAGGTGGAGTGAGCGTTGCGTACGCGGATGCGTCGGTGCAGTTTTTGAACGATTCAATAAACCTGCGAACGTGGCAAAGACTTGGTAACAGGCAGGATGGCGAAGTTGTTCCAGAATAAACGCTCAAAACGCAAAGTTGCAAGTGAAAGGAAGTCACGATGGATTTGAGAGTATTCTCTGAACAGCTGCGATCGGTTCAAAATGTGGCTTTTGTCTTGAGTGTTTTTGTACTCACCAGCGGATGTGGTTCAGCATCGGTGCAGGATAAAGTGCTGCATGAAAATTCGACTGATCCGATTGAAATTGCATCGAACATGCTCGAGGGGTATGTCCAAGGACAGCCGGTGGGCAGCGAGGCCGAAGGGTATCAAGAAATGATCACGAGTGTCAGCACGGTCGATGCGGCAAAAGGTGGTGAACTAAAAACGTTTTTGGATTCAATAGACCAAACCGGACGTGTGGACCGGAAGGAAGCCAAACGACTCTTCGAGATGTTTCGATCAGGACCATGACTTAGGAGCCTGGCGGAAAGATTCAAGCTGTGCCTGCTGATCTGACGTCGCTGCAAACCTTTCTGGTACCATCTGGAATAATCGATAACGGTTACTGAGCCCGAACGGTTACGACAGGTGTCGACTCGTGATGATAATGACCTCAATTATTGGGATTATTGCGTTTGCCTATGCAACCGTCGGGCATGCCGGTGCAACAGGCTACATTGCCGTCATGACGTTGTTTGGTGTATCGGCAGATATGATCCGTCCGGTGGCGCTAAGCCTCAATATTGTTGTTGGGGTCATCACAACTATTCAATTCATGCGGGCCGGTTTTGTGCGACTTGAATTGATCGGTCCTCTTGTGTGTGGAAGCATGCCAGCCGCTCTTGTGGGAGGATGGTTATTGCCCCCACTTCCCGTGGTTGAGGCTCTTGTCGGCTGTGTGCTGTTACTTTCTGCAGTACGTGTTGGGTGGGTTGAAAAGGGCGAAGAATCTGCAGCCACCAGTACACGCTGGAGAAGCAGTTCACCACTCTTTTTTCTGGGCGTCATCCTTGGTTTTTTGTCTGGTCTGACTGGAGTAGGTGGGGGTGTTTTTCTTACGCCATTGCTTCTTGCAATGAAGCTGGCTGATGTGAAGCGAGTGGCTGCAACATCTGCTGTGTTTATTCTCGTGAATTCAGCTGCAGGTCTTACCGGGTGGATTGCCGCCGGGAATGCATTCCCTGAGATTGCCCCTCGATTTATCGTGGTGGTGATTGTTGGCGGCCTTATAGGATCTTATCTAGGCGCGTTTTGCCTTTCACCAAGGATTATTCGACGGTGCATGGCAGCTATTCTTGTTCTTGCTGGAGTGAAGCTTCTTATGCATGCTACTTTGAGTTTTGGCTTGGTTTTTGAATTCGCTTAAGGAGACCAACGGCAATAACAGTACTTAGACTGAAAAATAGAAGTACTGCGATGTAGAGCACCATGGCAAGTGGTATTGGGGCATCGAAACGTGCGCGGCCAAGAAGGGTCACGCTTGAGGCATAGATAAGAAGGAGGCCGGTTGCGATAGTCCCTGTAATGCTGATACCGCATTGGACGGACATACTTAACTTTGCTTTTGCCGCCAGCCAGGCGATTGCCGGAAGCCATTGAAGTGCATGAATCACAACACCATGCGGAAATTTCGGAACCCCCGCCTGCCCATACAGTTCCGGCAGAAGTCCTTCCTGGACACGAAGATCGCCACTGATATTTATCAGAACTCCAAGAAGGCAGGAGATTGCAAGGTAGAGTAGTCCAGATTGCATGGCGACAACCATCGGGGTGGGCTGGCTGACCTCATTTGTAAAAGATCTTACAGTCAGCACGAGAATGACTCCGGTGACTCCGAGAATGAGAATGCCCATGACGTCATAGATGTATGAATCGAGCGAGTTTGTTCGGTTAAAGTGGCTTGGTACACCCCGCCACTGCTGAAGATCAATCAAACCAACCTCGACGATCAATGCCAATGCTGTTGCCCAACTCCAAAAGGAATCACTGCGATATTTGGGCAAGTTCGACCAGACCCAGCCCATTGAGATACTCGTAAGACCGGCAGAGATTCCAAAGAGAATAGGTTTGCGCCAGCTGACCGCACCCTCCCAAGGCCCTTGTTGCCAAAGATATATGCCTAGATGAAGAACCCCACTGGCAAGAAGAATAAGTCCCCCTGCAATAAGTGGCTTGGCTCGATGATCACGACACCACGCCATCTCAAAGTGGTTCATGGTGTCGTTGCCGAACGGTTTGAGGATTTTGTAGGTGATTCAAGTGAAAAGACCATATGTCTAGGCTGTCGGATATTCAAAAGTCACCCAGGATTTACAACCGCTAAATGAGTCAGTCCAAGGAATTGTGATCATTGGACTGACTGGGGTTACGTCAACAACAAGTACATGAAGATTTTCTTTCCATCGATAGAACCGTTCATTCACAATTGCATCAGACCAGATGTGCCGGGGCCGAAGTGCTACGAGTTGCTCCGGTTCTGTGACCGTGAATGATTTTGTAACACGTACTTGATGCCGAAACTCAACCGTCCCCTCAGGTGGTCGGTCATCATCGATCGTGGCGAGTAGATCTTGCGAGTCTGGGATAAGGTGGTCTTCGGACTGATGAACAAATGTTGGAAAGAGAAAGAATTCATCAGCTATGAGCGTGAAGCTTCCACCCGGCTCAATAATGCCCCCTTTTCGCAGGATAATATCTTGTCGTCCTGTCGCAAGTGCCCTGCATATCACCGCCCACTCTTTAAAGGCCGTAGATAGCTTGTCATCGTGGTGTGCAGACACGTTGGGTATCATTTACGAATATAAATACCATTCGCCTTCAACTGAATGATCGGTAATGCAAGCTTCGGATTAAAGCTGGCGGTACCACGAATAACGACTACTGCATTATTTTCGACACCAAATAAATCTCGTGCATCGATTGGGAGTTCATTCTTGTCAGCACCAATAAACTGTACGGCAACCATCGGGGCCTTTGCGAGTTTCTTCTTGCAGAATGGGCAATCATCGGGGTTATGGCCTGGTTGACTGCCATGGTCATCGGGAAGTTGAAGCATCGCAAAGGAAGCCTTGCCCTTCACAAAGGGATCCATCCCATTTGCGGCGATCCTGCCTGCAATCACAATTTCTTTTGGCCCTTTTGCAATGGCCGCCTTGGCTGCCGTTGGTGTCAGTGCCCCTGCTGGTTCTTTCTCAAGAACAAGCGTTGTCCGCGTCTTTTCGATATCAAGAGTTGCTGCAACGGCCAATGAACAAATGCAGGCTTGCGACACGACAAAAAGAAAAGCAAGTAGGAGACAAGTTTTTACTCTAAATTTCTGCAGCATCTTCATATCTCTCCTCCGTGAGGTTAAAAGGGCGTGTAGGTCGTGGTTTTTTCCGTCCACGTTCTCGTTTCGTTGCTTATTCGGCTTTGGTTGCAGAGCCTTCTTTTTCATCGGCAGTCTCGTCACTCGACGCCGTGGCTTTGGCGGCCTCGGTGTCAGCGGCCTTCTTGTCAGCGGCCTTCTTGTCAGCAGCCTTCTTGTCAGCGGCCTTCTTGTCAGCGGCCTTCTTGTCAGCGGCCTTCTTGTCAGCGGCCTTCTTGTCAGCAGCCTTCT
>JABHNP010000031.1 GCA_018694455.1 Planctomycetaceae bacterium
CGAGAAGGTACTGGCAATCGGGGTCGATGGGATCATTTCATCGAATCATGGTGGGCGGCAGCTTGACGCTGGTCAGTCAACGATTCGGCCAATGGCAAAGCTTGCACAACAGTTTGGTGACAAGATGACCGTCATGCTTGATTCGGGCATTCGAAATGGATCAGATGTTGCATGCGTCCTGGCAAGCGGTGCACAGTTCACCTTCCTTGGACGTACATTCATGTACGGTGTTGGTGCGATGGGCAAGCAAGGTGGCGTTCAGGCAATTACGATTCTGAAACGACAACTTCAGCAGGTCATGGAACAGGTTGCCTGTAAAACAGTGGCAGATTTTCCGCACCATCTGATCAGAGAATAATTGCAATGTCAAAACACTGGCTCTTGAAGCACAGGCCATGACATGTTGGTGTGCATGGCTGCCACTCACTGCATCATGGCAGCGAAAGATTATTCTTTCAGCACCATATCGATGCACATGACGGCAGAAAAAATAATCTGACGAAGCGGATTATCCGCTGGCACTGAATCATCGATCTCCAGCACATAGTTGTCGGCACTCGTAAAGAGTTCCTTACCAACACCAGACCATTTTTTTGTTACGTGGGCAAACTCTGTTCCATCATCAGCTACAAACCGAAAGTTCCACCCTGTCCACGAACCTTTTAAGTGACAGAGCTCTTTTCCAGTAGCACTCAATACTGTGAATGCGCCACCAATAGAAAAAAGGTGCTGCTTAAACGATCCAATTATTTCTTTCTGTGTATCTCGAACATCAACAGTTGATAGAAAAACAGACAAGCCACGGTGTACCGAACAGACAGGATCACCTGATGGTGTGGTAATCTCAATCTCAAATGGTGTAAACCTTTTATAGTCCGTAAATCGAAATAATTTTGTCAGCATTCCAAGTCGTGGTTCACGACAATGCAGAATAACTTCACCAGACTCTGGATCATAAATATCAAAATTATTTGCGGCTTTAAATAATCCAACATGCTCTTTCACAAGAAAAAGATTGTTGTTCAGTGCAGAATGCATTGGCTTCTCTTTATTATTGCGTTTATTTGCACGCCATCTTTTTATGGATTCCGTTTTATCTAGTCAGACCCGATGTTTTCCTCACTATTTTGTAACACGGGTGCTATTCACCGACCAAAACTGCCCGTCATCATTCTTCAGGAAAAGGCGAAGCCTGGCATTGGTAAAAGACGTAACACTTTTCAATGTAAACGTATTCTTTCCCTCTTTTAGGTTTGGGATACGTTCTGAATGTCCCCAGCGGTCTGCAAATGTAAGTCCATCTTGTGCACCCCAATACACCTTGAGTTCTGGAGCCTTACCCAGATGATCAATCCGACACTCTATTTTCAATGCTCCAGGAGTAACTTCCACTGACTGAACAGTCACTTCAGAGGGAACGCTTAAAAGTGACTCTTTGTGCTCTGGTGCAAGATACGCGGGCAGGTCTTTCAAATGGTTGTCTTTTGCGAGATCAACGCCGCCTGCAGAGAGTGGCTTATGAAAGCTGAGCCCTCCTGTTCGAAGAGAAAACCAACCATCGTCAGTCACTCCTCGATGCGTGTATGTCAGCCCTGTCTGCTTATCAACATCTCCACCCGACATATGATCAAGCTGAAGCAGCTGACCATCTTCCTGTACAACCCACCCCCGGTACCGCATTTCACGCGGATATAGCCCTGTCCGCTGAACATGTGGTGGACCCGGCACTTCAACAAAACTACCAACCCAAAGAGACTTGAGCGGCTTATTTTTGTTGTACTTATTCCCCACTCCAAACAATCTCCACTCATTTGTATCTGCCACATAAAAATAACTGTAGTAGGTGTCATAGGTTTCTGACGGAACCACACGAAGAGCTAATACTTGTCGTTGACCTTGATGGCCTGAAAGTGGATCCCAATCACGAATCTTGACACCCGTCCCCTCATGGCCAAAGCCACCGAAGGTTGCGTCACGATTACCGATCGCAAGCAGATGCGAAAGCTGCTCAATCGGTGGTTCTTTCTGGCCACGCCCGTAGGACCAGAGTGAAAAATTAAACCCTGCATTGACCGTGCCATCGGCCTGCCACGTCGGACCGTAATACCCAAATGGTGTGGTGATAGGTGCATAAAAACCAAGGTCTCCGGGAACAGCATCCATCTCCATCACCCAAAGACGAATTGGCTTTTTGGCTTGTGAACTTGAAAACTTGGTGTGTGCTGCAGAAGGTCGCCATCGCTTTCTCAGTACAGCAGCACCATCAAGACTCGGACCGCTCAGTTTCATCCAATGAAAACGAGTACCCGCTGCTGCTTTCTCACACACAAGTCGCAAACGATGCAGCCCAGGCTCAGCCACCTGAAATGGACACGTAAATGCCATGCCTGGTTCCTTTGTGGAATTCACGGAAAAAGAAACTGACTTGTTGTCCATCGTCAGTGCAAACTTGCCACCGGAAGCCTCTGCCGTCATCCAAAGAGCGAGAGTTCCTGTATCGGCTTTCGGAACAAACCACACCCATTCTGCCACGTCGCCTTTCTCCCACTTTTCAATCCAAGAGAATGACTTTCCACTATTCAGATTTTCAAGATCAGGGACCTGGCCCTGACCAGCTGCAACCAGCCCACCCATCGGAAAAAAAGATTCATTTGGTGTCAGATAGAGCACACCGTCACGTGTCTTCTGAACCATGCACAGGTTGTTTGGATCATCACCACACGCCTGCCACGAAAGAGGAACTCCTAACTGACCGTCACCAACCGATGGTGTTGTCTCAGCACATACAGCAGTAACCATGGCCAACATAATGAGACATGCACCATATCGCTTTGTATTCATTTTGCTCCTATGTATAAGAAGAGGTTATCCAAAAAGAGCCCCACGGTAGCGATTCAGTTCTCCCCACGCACTCCTAGCAAGCAGGAGTCTAAATTTTTTCAGGGCAAAAAGAAACGATGCTTCAAAATACCGTAGGCGTTCATAGAGCGACCCACGCCGCCGGGCCTATCCTGAGAATGAACAGGAGCAAAATCTAGAGAACAGCAAAGCAAGGGGGCATCCAAAAATCCGCCCGATCTCTACCTAATGCATAGCAAGAAATTACCTCAGTATCCAAAGTTGGTCACCGCAGGATCAGCATTTACTTGCTTTACTGGAATGAATCACGCGACTTCCTTGAAGAAGAAGTGCTTCTATTTTTGTCTGCCTACCAACAGGAAGAATAGTATCGCAGCGATAACGAACTTTTTGGATTTTTGCAGAAAAGTTGCCACCACAGTGTTGGCACACGACATTAGTGCCAACAAGTCTTGACTCAATTCTCAATGTGCGACCACAAATTGGACAGTGCTGCTGGAAATATGATGGTGTCATGCTGCGGCTCGTTGCAATTCCAAATCACTGTGACGATTGAGGTTTTCAGCCGTAGTGGATCGCTCACAGGAAACTCGTTTTATACGATTCATAACTGAGTCTTTGGGAACACGTGACTTAAAAAATTTTCTGGCTCTCAAACAAGTTACTTCACCATAAAAATCATGTATTGCTGTAATGGCTGCGATGCCTTCTGCTTGGTGTGGATCCACTTTCTACCTCCCTGTGAAAATAAGAATTATCCAATAGAAGAAACCGCAAAAAACATTTTCGCATAACACATGTTTCAAATTTTTTTAAAAAACATGATTTAAAGCTCAAAAAACGTAAGAACACACTGCAAAATTGCGTCGCTCAGCCCCTGGCCTCTTCCCAGAGTCTCCAAGTAACCTGAAGTAATACCCCAACAACAATGATTTCTAAACGTTCGAAGGTGTTCACATTGTATAAAGAAAGTTTTCACACATTTACGTGTACAGCATGACTCCAGCCATACTTTGTCACAAAGAACAGCTGCAACAGTTCTCGACACTTTGAAAATCCTGCCTACGATTTCAATATGGTTTCTCAGTCACATTTTTCTGTTCGAAAAACTCAGCAAGACTTTAGTTGTGCTGAACAATCCTCGTTATTACGAAGGACTAGAAAAAGCGAATCTGGCCAAAGCAAATCTGGCCAGCTCAAAAAAACAACGGCAACAGTACTTGTTTTTGAGCCCGACGACACATCTATGAAAAAGCTGTGTGCATTTCTTCGAAGAAACGGATTCCGTGTCCTTTCTACTCAGCGACCAGAGGGCGTAGAATTTCGGTTCAAAACATGGCCGAAACCCGATTTGCTTATAATTAGTGCGCACCAAAACGCTGATATTGCGTTGAAAGCGTTCAATGCATTTTCGTGGAATCCGTATCTTGCAAAGTGCCCGGTGTTTCTTATTGGAGCCAGCTGTCAGAAAGAACTCCTGACAAAATACGCCAAAATTGACCACCTTAGAAAGGTTATTCTCACACCTTTTAAGACGGAACTATTCGTACGTGTCATCAATTCTTTGATTCGTCGCTCACAACGAGCCTGACGCCGGACTGCTTCTTCACTGATAGCTTGATCAAGGTGACTCTGGTAGTTCTCTCTCCTGTAAAGTTTTAATGATTACAGAGAAATTACTCCCCTGATGTGACCAGTACGTTCTTGCGAGCGTTATCGCCGAAATAATGTAATAGTGCTAGGTGGCTCTACCAAACCTTAAGAGGATTACGAGCCCATACGTACTGGTTCCAATTCTGTGTCAATCACGTTAGCAACACAATGAACTTTGGAAGAAATATCCTCTTAGCGTATGTCATGGCGAGCCTTGCAAGCCCACTACTTCATGCTGCCGACCCAGCGGCCGCGATAGAAGACAACGGCCTTTATGACTTATATACACAGAATGAAGTGCCGGCTCCGGTCACACTGATGCCACGCGCGGGTGTTCCTGATGAAGATGTCTACCAATATCGTGCTGCTGCTCCACAAGAAACCGTTACTGAAGAAGGGGCTACTCGATATCTCGAAACAGACTTTTTGCTGAAGCGTGGTATTAACACATACGGATGGATTGACATTGGCATTGGGGCAAATGACTGGGGTGCTGATTGGAATGGACCAGTCACATTCAATGATCGTGCCTGGCAAGGGCAGATGAATCAGCTGTATTTGGTAAACGAACGAATTCTTAATGACGATAGTTTCAGCTGGGGTGGCCGTATTGATCTTTTGTATGGCACTGATTTTTTATATACCGTCGCCGCAGGACTTGATGCCTATCGCACCTATCCTGACCCTATTGGTCTTTCAGGGCCTCGATGGGCAAGTAGCCGATATTACGGCCTTGCCATGCCGCAACTTTATGGAGAGTTTGGAAGCCAGGAACTTAACGTCAAGTTTGGACACTTCTACACCTTAATTGGTTATGAAGTCGTCCCGGCGATCGGTAACTTTTTCTACACTCATGCATACACCATGCAATATGGGGAACCATTTACGCACACTGGCGTCCTTGGAACCTGGGTGCCGAATGATCAACTCACAATCATTGGTGGCATCACCAACGGATCAGACAATTGGGATAATGGCCTCGAGACTGGCCGAACCATCGCAAATCAAAACTATGCAAACTACAACAGTAATGCATCATTCTTGGGAGCAATCACGTTCTCGAGTTCAGATGGCACACAGGCACTTACACTGGCCAACTCAAGTGGGAATGAGCTTGCGGCAGAAAGTTTTGTGAACCCCAACACCGCCTATGTTGGAAATCGAACCGTCACAAGTCTCGTGTACTCAAATGAATTCACAAACAAACTCACGTACGTCTATCAGAGTGACTTTGGTTACCAGGCATATGCTGGTGGAGATAGTCCGATTTATTACGAAACACAAGGACAGCAACCGGGATCAGCCTACTGGTATGGAGTGAACCAATATGTATTTTATAACTTCACTGACTATCTGATTGGTGGCCTTCGACTGGAGTGGTTCCGCGATAACAATGGGACAAAAGTACAATATGGACTTCGTAGCGGCTCACCTGAACTAGGTAACTTTGCTGGAAATTTCTGGGCCATGACATGGGGGCTGAATTACCTTGTTGGCAACAATCTCATCATACGACCGGAACTTCGATACGACTGGTTCAGTCAAGATGTGGGCAATGCCGCACAAGGCGTAGGCTTACCGTTCGGCAGACTCGCTGGTGGCCTTGGGACGCAGAGCGATCAGTTCTACGGTGGCTGCGATGTCGTCTGGCAGTTTTAATTGTAAGAAAATGAGCCTGCCGTTGTGTTGGACCATCCTTCACCGACATCGTCACATCAAATGCCTGCCGTGCCTGATCAAAGATGTTTCAGTGCGGTGAACCAGGAAAGAATGCCATCGATGTCTGATGACACTGGCCCAAAATAATAATCCGGCCGGACAATCACAATTGTTCCACTATCAACTGCCAAGGACCGTGCAAACGGTCTCGCTTCTTCAGTAATTTTGCCCTCTGAATCTACTGCATCAATAGCTATAGCATCTGGTCCAGCTGCACTGATGACACGACCCCACATTGATTCATCTCGTGCGCCACTCCCAAGCCGAATAACTGTACAACCAGTCCCTTTAAAAAGATCATAGATTGATACACCGTCATCACCCCAAGGAACATCTGGACACCGACGACCAATCCAACGGTCTCGTTCATTTTGAGCAAGTGGCCCTTCGCAATACTCCACATCAACTTCAGAAAGTCGATTGACAGCCTCTTTTCGAATCGGTGCCAAGCCAACGATATATGGCAAAATCCTACGCCGAAAAAAGCGAATCAATGGATTCTGATTCATCATGATTCGTAGCATCCTGCCGGAACCTTGTAAGACCGCAGCCCCAACCGGATGTCGCTCGCTCTGATAGGTCTCAAGAAGAGCCATCGATGCTTGTTCCTTTTCGACCATGGCAAGTTTCCACGAAAGGTTGACTGCGTCCTGAATACTTGTATTCATACCCTGCCCGCCTGCAGGACTATGAATATGTGCCGCATCACCTGCAAGAATAACTCGGCCGTGACAATAGCGATCGACCTGTCGCTCATTGATTCGAAATTCTGAAAGCCAATGTACTTTTGTTAGCTTCCAATCAAGACCTGATCGCGAGCAAAGCATGTGAAACATCTCTTCGCCTGTCGGATCACGCCGTGGTATTTCAGGATCAATCGGGCCTGCATCGGCAATGACACGCCAGACTCTTTTGCCATACGGGAACAGCCCAAGCAATCCTGCTGGTGCAAGAAACATTCGAATGCGATCCTCTGGACCGCTGTCTGCCAACTCAAGATCTGCGAGTAACCATCGCCGATCAATCGCTACCCCCGGGAACGTCACACCAAGACATTTGCGAACCGTCGAGTGTGCACCATCAACACCAATAAGCCATGAAAATTGTCTCCGCTGGCCATCCGAGAAACACACGTCGACATGTTTTCTAGATACTGAAAAGTCTTTAACCGCCATCCCTCGTTCTACCTGCACACCACAATCAAAAAGTGCCTGAGTGAGAACTGCTTCTGTTCTGTTTTGTGGAATCAAGAGACCGTGCGGAAATTTCCCTCTATTAACACCAAAGTCAATCTCTTGAAGAACACTGCCATCTGCCTCGAATTGAATCCCGTGCACCGGTCTTCCGTGGGCAGTAAATCGTTCAACAGGAACAGACGGATGGAGGACTTCAAGCGATCGTCTCCAGAGCACTGCTGCTTTGGATAACTGCGAGGGCTCTGGTGCCGCATCAACTATACGAACATCAATACCACG
>JABHNP010000030.1 GCA_018694455.1 Planctomycetaceae bacterium
GACGACATGTTGAAGTCGAAGATACATGCCTAGCGGTTCTTCAACTCAAGAATGGTGGTCTCGGCCAAATACTTGCAACAACAAGCCTTTTCCCTGGCAACTTGCGCCGCTTCATATTTGGTGGTCGTGGGGGAACGGCAGAGGTAGAGGAGGAACAAATAGTGAACTGGCAGTTCAGAGAATCTCACTCTGAAGATGATACTATTCGTTCACAATTCTGTAATATAAGTAGCACAACAGGAGGTGCCGCTGACCCAATGGCAATAAACTATTCGTGCCATACACGAAATTTCCAACAGTTCTTCGATGCTTTACGGGCTGGGGAAAAGCCTCCGCTCGACGGCCACGAGGGCCGTAAAGCGGTTGCAATCATCGAAGCCTGCTATAAATCAGCTGCAACTGGCAAATTCGTGAAAATCTCCGACTAATTAGCTTTCCATCTATACCACCACTGGATACTACAACATGCAGTATGGAATTTGTAACGAGACATTTGGGAACTGGTCGTTGAAGCGGAGCTGTGAATTCGCTGCTGAATCCGGATATTCCGGAATCGAAATTGCGCCATTCACACTGGCTGAAGATCCTCGCAAACTTTCTGCCAACCAAAGGGATGATTTTCGACGCATCATTGCGCAAGCCGGACTTGAGTGTATTGGCCTCCATTGGCTTCTCGCGAAAACTGAAGGCTTACATGTGACTTCACCTGATAAAAATATTCGCGTTCAAACAATTGTATATCTCAGTGAACTGATTCGATTGTGTAGAGATCTTGGTGGAAAGACCCTTGTGTTTGGGTCTCCACACCAAAGAA
The DNA here is from genome assembly GCA_018694455.1 of Planctomycetaceae bacterium. GTDB lineage: Bacteria > Planctomycetota > Planctomycetia > Pirellulales > UBA1268 > UBA1268. The sequence goes on from JABHNP010000030.1 coordinate 815, forward strand.
GCCTGGTGGCCGATGTTACAAAAGATGATGCTGATGGATTCTTGGAGGAGACCTTCAGTGCATTAATTCCCGTTCTCGAAGAAACAGATACCGTTCTCGCTCTTGAGCCACTATCGCCAGTTGAAACCGATGTCCTTACTACTGCAGCTGAGACACGTACCATAATTGATTCGATTGGCTCACCACACATCAAACTTCATCTAGATGTAAAGGCTATGGCATCCGAAAATCAATCCATGCCCGAGATCATCCACGCGAGTGCTGCTCACCTCGAACACTTCCATGCCAACGACACCAATCTCCAAGGGCCTGGATTTGGGGCGATCGAATTCGGACCAATATTTCAAGCGCTTCATGAAATCTCATATGCTGGATGGGTGAGTGTTGAGGTTTTCGATTATGCTCCCGGTGTAGAGCAGCTTGTCCGTGAAAGCATTCGATATATGCAACAAGTCGAAGCTGATGTTGAGTAAACAGTCAGACAACGACACTTGCTATATTTCAACAGCTGGAGTGAATTTTTTCGATTTTTGGCGGAGTGTTTCTGATGGTAGCTCCCCAAATATTTTCCGGTACCGATCCGCAAAACGACCGAGTTCGGTAAATCCGTAAGACAAAGCAATGTCTGTCACACTAGCGGACTCTTGATCTGACTTTCTAAGAGCAATGTACGCACGGCAAAGCCGTCTGTCTGTAAAAAATTGAAGTGGACTCTTTCCAATTATTGTTCTGAAAGCAAGCTCCATCGTTCTACGACTTACGTTCAGATTTGCACAGAGCAGTGCAATATTTAACACATTTGGTTCGCTAACATCCATGAGCGTAAGGGCGGCTTCAACAACATGCTTTGAGGCCGAATTATTTAACGACTCTGTTTCACCTGGCTCCAAGAGAGAACGGGCCGCAGTGAGCAACTCCTTTTCAAACATTGCTTTCCGAGTCTCATCATTGCCTAGTGAAACTTGCATCAAAAGACTGCAGAGCCGGTAAGTCCATCGGCGAATCCTCTCAGGATCTACTTGGAGAAAAGGCGACTTGTTGTAATCAAAAATGGTGTTGATCTCCACGGCATGACCAAGGCTCCCAATCTCCAACCATTCGGCACACCACTCGCGATCGAGAATCATCACTATATGACGCTGGCCTGCATTGTAGGTGGCATGAATTGTTCTCCCAGAGTGGGCAATTGGCATCTGTCCAACTGAAAGCGAACTCCCCCACCAATTTGCACCTGTATCAGAAATGGGCAGGCAACAGGCAAGACGATTCCCCCGCAAATGTCCAAAATTATGTGACCCTGATCCATATTCCTCGAGATAGAGTGCCGCACGATGGGTGCCAGCAAATTGAACCTTGCGACTGAACGCACCTTGGACGAGTTGAACTGTTTCATATTCATACAGAAGATCAAAAATCTTATTATCTTCTGCTGGATCTAAGGATTGCACATGACCCACGAGCAGTTCTGAACTTTGCTCAGCAGTAACTTGTTTAATAACAGACATTGCTTCATCCCTACTGAATAAATAGGTGTTTCCTCGTTCACGCCAAGAAGCACATTCAGTTTTTCACCTTAATTAATCTACACACTGCCACGGGTCTGCTGTGGACAGGCCTGCGACTCCGACAATTCTTCGAACTGTAAGGTTGCATGAGTAATAGCAAACCTTTCTCGTAGTATATGCCTCGCTTTTTCGAGGGAACCCTGCCGACTCTCATCAGCGAATACAAGATGTGCTGTCAACATGACATCTGAAGTACTCATGCCCCAGACATGCAAATCATGAATTTCAAGAACGCCAGGCACCTCGTTCAAAGCCTGAGATAGCTCCTCAATATTTATTCGTCGCGGTACTGCATCCATGACAAGATCTACACTTTCTGTGAAGAGGCTCCACGTGCCCCAGATTATCACTGCCATGATTACAATGCTAACTACTGGGTCAATCCAGTCCATGCCCGTCGTCATGATGGCCACTCCAGCAACGACAACGCCAACTGATACTGCCGCATCAGCAGCCATGTGCAAAAATGCCCCCCGCACATTAGCATCTTCCTTACTGCCCCTTATAAAAAGTATGGCTGTTGCAGTATTGATAACAACGCCAATCGCCGCAACAACAACCATCGTAAGTCCAGTAACAGGTGCCGGCTCAGTGAATCGATGAATCGCCTCCCATAAAATTGCAAAACAGGCTGCGAACAGAAGCACTGCATTTAGAAAAGCCGCGTATATGGTTGCACGACGAAATCCGAATGTGAATTTCGATGTAGGCGGCCGACGCGCAAGATAGCTAGCACCCCACGCAAGGAGAAGCCCAACAACGTCGCTTGCATTATGACCGGCGTCAGCAACCAGGGCCAAGGAGCCACTAAAAAAACCAAAACCAAATTCTACAACAACAAAGATTAAGTTAAGGCTCACTCCGATCATCATCGCCCGATCAAGACTATCAGGCGTCATTGCATGAGAGTGATTATGTGAATGGTGACCAGTCATACAGTAAAAAAGTCGTATAGGTTCATCCTGACCATGCAGATCCCGCGATCTGCGTGGTAGGATCATAACGTTTTCAAACACCACCGTCGTATTTATTTTCGAGCCATAGCATTATTCCATAGATGATCTCAAAAGGAAGAACTTCATGAGCGATTCACTTCGAGTAGCGGTAATTGGTAGCACTTCCTCTGGCGGGTGGGGACACAATATCGATGAGCTCTTTATTAAAACACCAGGCCTTCGTACCGTTGCTGTTTGCGACGACACTAAGAGTGGGCTTATCGAGGCTCTCAATCGTCATCAGCTACCGGAAACAAAAGACACTGCATTCCTCAATTGGCACAACATGCTCAAGGAGATAAAGCCTGATATTGTCGCAATTTGTTCTCGTCATATTCAGCAGCACGCAAACATAGCCATCGCTTCAGCTGAAGCTGGTGTTTGTGGTATTTTTATCGAAAAGCCTTTTGTGAGATCTGTCTCAGAGGCAGATGCAGTAGTTTCAGCCTGCGAGAATTCCAACACGAAGCTCAATCTTGCCCTCGTCAATCGGTATTGCCCAACAATTGCCGTTGTCTGTGAATTAATTGCTGACGGGAAACTTGGCAGACTTATTGAAATACGAGCGCGTGGGAAAGAAGATGTGCGAGGCGGAGGCGAAGACCTATGGGTACTTGGCCCGCATGTTCTTGATCTGATGGTGTACTTCGGCGGTGCGCCTCAGTGGTGCAGTGCGACAGTAACAAAAGAGGGGAAGCCGGTAGCTCTGAATGATTTTAGTCCTGGGCCTGAAGGACTTCCCATGATCGCTGGTGATAGTATCACCGCTTCCTTTGGTCTCGCTAATGGCTCAACTGGTTTTTTTGCAAGCACGCGGGAAGCCGGGCTTAAACAACCAAACTTTGGAATCCCCCTCCTTGGCACAAAAGGTGAGATACACATTCGGCCGGACTTTATTCCGCAAGCATACTTCCGAGCTGCTCCAGCATGGCGAATGAATCGAACGTACCCATGGATACCAATCGGTAATGAAGGACTTTCTCCTGACCTTACAGACCAAGGCATCAACCGGTCAGAAGTCAGAGCTTCCTGGGGACGCTTGGCCGTGGCGGATCTTGTTGATGCTATTCAATCGGATCGAGAACCTGAAACCGGCATGTTTACAGGCTTAACACTGACAGAGATGAATGAGGCAATTTATGCTTCATCACTCACCGGAGAGCGCCTGCACTGGCCACTTGATCGATCAGAACTACGAGCAGTTGTGCCGTTTTAGCCAGTTCCTCGAAAACAATTATTCAGTCTCTCTACAATAATTACTTTGTGATCCCGACTGATATCGCTTTCACTCGACGACCATCAACTGTGTTTTTGCTAATATTTGTAACAGGAGGTGCTATTGGCTGCACCGCGATGCCGTACATAGAAGGCTTTACACCTTCAAACTCCGACGTCGCATTCAGATCTTTCTCTGAAAGCACGGGCGGTCCCAATACCACTGATGTCGCGCGATTTATATCACGACACCAAATATCATGTGGGATGGCCACATTTCCCCAGGCATCGGCTTCAATTCCACGAGTGGCAATTGAATTCGACCGCCATCCAGCCGAACGAATTTGTATACCCGTATTTACAAAATCTCGCGCGAGCCAATCAGGTGGACTATATCGGGCATCATAAAAAACATAGATGCGACTCGGTTGGCTTGTTGAAAAGTGCAACTGAAATTTGCGTTGAAATCGATGTGTTTGAAACGTCTGAATCAAATCAGCGCCAAGCAGTCCGTCAGGGAAATCCTCCCCCGGGACTGACTCCCACTTGGGTGTACGGTCACGGAATGCTCGCACGCCATCTCGCATGCCAGATGGAACGAGGCCATAGAATCGACGAGTTTTTGGGAGATCTACGTTATCACTGACAGAATGAATAACAGAGTCTTTTCGATCGTGATCAATACCATGGTTCCGAATCTCAACACTGTGAAGACGTCGAGGTGCCTGTGACCCA
>JABHNP010000036.1 GCA_018694455.1 Planctomycetaceae bacterium
AAATGCTGTATCAGGAACTGGGACAAGCAGCATGTCGCTTTCATTGATGGCCTGCCATCCACGAATACTCGAACCATCAAACCCAATTCCATCTTCAAAGATTTCTTCTTCAAGCTTTGCGACAGGAATAGTGAAATGCTGCCAGGTACCAAGAAAGTCAACGAATCGGAGATCGACTGCTTTCACTTCTTTCTCGCGACACATCGCGATCACTTCACGGGGCTTCATAATGCACTCGACGGCTTTTGACGTTGAACTAGAGACAATAAGAATTTACACCGAATGGGCCCGAATTGGCAGCAGTATGGTTCTCCCCCGGACTTCTACTTGCTGGTCCCGGCAAGAAAGCACCGTCTTGTCGCCAGTTGAGAGACCTGTTGAGAGAATATATCAACTGCCAAAAGCATGAGTATTTTACGTGTTCCTGAATAACTCTCACACTTTTCCCAAGAAATTCAGTCACGTCATGGATGGTGAACCAAGAATTCCATCACCATCAAGATCCACCTGAAACAAATTTTCTTTTGAGACCACGGTAGAGTCAGTTGGTCCTTCTTCGTCTTGGAATAGACCATTCTCATCGAGTATCCATGAAAATTCACCCCATTCGCTCACATCAAGAACCCTAAGTTGACCAAGATCATCACGAGCAGCTGCAACAAGTGTGGCCGTCCCACGGACAAGCGGTATATCACCGTTGAAATAATCGTCTGCCCGACGAACCAGAATGGGTTCGCCGGATGCTTCCTGCACAAAAGCTAAACCAGTTGTTGGGTCAACAAGTAATCGAACAGATGTTGTTGCTGAAACGAGACTCAGCGATGAATCCGATGGAGGGGTTGGCTGTGCTGCCGTTCCATCTGTCGGTACATCTATTTGATTGGGTAATGTTTCCATTGGTATTGGCTGGATGAGCTGATCAGATTCCGTGATCCGTTGCCATGTGACTGTTGTTCCTATTGGCACCTGGAATGACGTATTATCGTTGAACCGAACGGTCAGTTCTTCCTCTCCAGCGTTATGTGCAACATACGTTGTCACTCCTTCTTTTTGAAAGACTGCTGAAAGTGGGTGATCGCCTCGTAATACCGATGTCGGTGTTCCAATATTCGAAAGAACACTTGTCCAGAAATAGGTCTGTGCCATTGACTGGCCTTCTTCAGTTCCTATGCCGCCAGAGGCGAGTCGATTCGCTGCGGACTCTGGACTAACAAGTGCCTCATACTGCAAAATAATGCCTGGCCAATCATCAATGACACCGCCACCGAGCTGCTCGATTTCGGCAAGCAACGCTGTTGGATCACGAGCCATTTCCGACAGATAAAAAGAGCCACCATGAAATGGTAAAAAATTGATTCCCTTAATCATCTCTGGTTCTGCAGAAAACCAGGTGGCGTGACTTCCTCCGTCACCCCATACCATTCCGAGTGATTCATGCTGAAAACCCTCTGGAAAGACTGTGCCGTACCGATTGAACCAGTACTCTGAAATAGCCTCTGCCTCAACGCTATAGAGCATCTGTCCCAGACCTGTCATGCCCGCGTCACCTGTCATCTCACCCCAGAGCATGACAGCTGTTGCAAAATTCATTGCTTCGGAACTTGATTCATGATTATTTCCGCTCGCAAAAGCACCGTGTCCTGATGCCCATGAGTGCCCGGCCATTGGGCTAAAATTTCGCAGTCGAGGCAATATACTGCCAGCAACATCGGTCCCGGCAACGTCAGCTACAAGCAGGTCAACGATCTGCTTTTGATTCATTGCCCATGCACTATCAAAACTTCCTACAAGAGCAGCGGCATGTATAAAGTAGCCATAATGAAAATGATGATCATTCAGATCACCAGCTGAACCAAAACTGTCTGGATATCCCTGAAGTGTGTCCCACTGGGCGTTGTAGGCAAAGTGTTTGTCACCCGACTCACCTGTTGCCGTGAACCAGTCATTCAATTCATTTTTGAGTGCTGTAAGAATTCGATCACGAATGTCTGCCTGCCCAGTGATCTCAGCAAGTTGAGCCAGCTGTGACAGTTTGAGCATGGCTTTTCCCGCCCAGTAGGTATCACCATAGCGATTCAATGTGGCCATAGGATTCACTGCAGCAGGATCATTACGCACCATCTCCTGCAGCGTATTGCGTTGGACCGCTGTGAGCACTGACGGAAGTGTTGGCAGAACACCTCGAGCTGGAACTGTCACATCAAAACCAGTTGTTGAAACCAGATTAAGTTCACCGCGAGGACTGATATACCGTGAAGACGCCACCGACTGCCCTAATGAATCAGGTGCTGATGCCAATCGGGTCACGTGTGGATAGGCAGCGAAAAGAATCTCTGCAGCATTATCTGACACGAATTCGTATCGCAATTGAATATCAAATGGATCTGAAACTGTGTCCCATGAAAACTGTGTCGTCTCCGGACGATTGTTCGCCGTTTCAAGAAATTGTGATCGTATATCCTGATTGCTTTCTGGAAGAAGTCCGACAGCAAGTGTGCCACGTTCGACGCCACGTAGAACAATACCCTCTGGCTGAACCTCGACCTGTGATCCTTCCGGGCCAAGAATAAGTGATGTCCGGCCAGCTACGGTAACAAACGCATAATTATCCTGTGTTTCAATGCCCGCGTTGATATCTGTTGGCTTGATAACCAGTTGGTCAAATTCAACATCGTCCAGCCACACTACGGGTGAGCCTTGTGCAAGCGTGGCGGCTGGCTGGCTATCACCCCCAATCCACCGGCCAGTAAACGACCAGTCACCATATGCTTCGACTGCAAACCGGTCGGCAATACCTTGTTGAAAAAGTTCTAGTTGTAGGTCAAACCGGTGCGGTGTTTTATATTCCGATGTTGTGGCGCCTGTCACAGCAACAGTTGTCTCGGTGGGTGCGCCAAAAAGAAGCCCCGTTGCGGCAGCTTGCACTGTCAGTGGATGAGCATGAAGTGGCGCAGAAAAATCATCACCGAATACTGGCATGACCACAGATGACCACCAGTCGGAAGACGGTACTGCCTGATCAAAGGCTGGCGACGTCAGTGGCTGTAGTGGAGTACCATCAAAACGACGAGGAAGTGCGTCACCGACTGCAGGGGAACCAAGAATACGACCATCCGCTATCGCATCGGCAAGTGCTGGCGTGACTTGGGTTCTTGGGAGCAGCTGATCAAGATTGACTGGTGGTGCAGGATCTCGTGGGAATGGTGGCTCAGGACTTGGAGCTGGTGGTTCGACGGGCACTGGCTCTTGAGGAAGTTCTGGAATTGGCTCTGGATTAGTTGGTGGCTGACTCGGCTCAGGGCCCGGTACCTCGTCAACTGGAGAAATCATTGGTGCTGCTACCAATGTTTCACCAATCACGCGAAAAGGTGCTGTCGCTACACTTCTTTTCCCTGCAGCATTTGTTGCAACGACTGTGACGACATATTCCCCTGCAGCAGGTGGCGAAAGCATGAGTCGCCAATGACCATCATCTGCAACGATGTCACCATCATGCCATTGTAGCGATCCAAAACTTTCATCAGGACGCCAGTACGCACCGCCCTCGTGCCGTACTGCAAGTCTCAGGCTTGTTATGTCATCAGAATCAGTAACAGTTCCGTGAATTCCATTCGATACTCCCGTACGCATGACAACATCCGAAGTTGGCCAAACAAGATTGAGATCAGGACCATTGAGCGTCGGCAGAGGAATACTGATTTCAAACGTAGGTCGCGTTTGAAGAACTGGCCTTGGAGGCCGCGGCGTAAGAGGATCCGGCCCCATCATAGGAGGCTGAATGGGAGCACTGACTGGCGGCAATCGAACAGGACCGGAAGCTGGTATGCCTGGGAGTGTTGCATCGAGCACAAGTGGTGAAGGTGTGAACGGCTGCTCTAATCCCATGGGATTTTGCCTGACTGCATTTCCATCAGTACCGGCTACAGTTGGCCACCGAAGATTATCATTCACCCGACGAACAAAGCCATCATAAAAATTGCCCTCGGCATCCAGCTCTGGCCAAGGTGTATGGATAAAATCTGCATGCATACTCCACCCGGGCGCATAGTCAGGGTGGTCTGCTGTCATTGAGTCCGATGAAAGGAGTAATCTGGCATCCTGTGGTATTCGGCCGTAGTGAATCTGCAGCTGAAGTTCTGGCAGGAGATATGGATGACTACTAGGACCACCGTCACCACCCCGATCGTACGCCATATGATCTTTAAAATTTGTTCCGGTGAGACTTGTGCCGTCCCAGAACTGAGGAAACATGACAACTGCTTGAAGTGGTAGATCCTGCCACTCCTCTCCTTGTGGTATATGGTCATACTGTGTCGAAGTTCCGATGTAATTCCAGAACATGACAGCTGTTGGCTGGCGTTCGGTTGGCATGGCGGACCCGGCAATGATCGATAAGCCTGCAGGCATGTCGACGATTTTGCTTGGCTCGAGCGGTTTTTGGACAGCGTAATAAGCAATGGAACTGTCCAGTGGTGTTACAAATTCATTACTCGTTGCATTCATCAGGCTCGGCACCCAGTAGACCGAAAGATTGTTTGCTGGAGCTGCAGCTGATTCACCTGCTTGCATCAGACTTTCGAGTGTCGAGTTTTCATGAACGCTGGGATTTACAAAAAAATCATGAGCGTGCCAGAAATTAGGATTACCCGGAGCTAAAAGTGGATCAATGGTGTCACGTTTCGAAAAGTTCAACCGAGAATGAAATTCGCCCAGCGGCATGCCGGTGATGTCCCAGGCAGACGGCTGTCCTGGATCAGACAGTCCCTGCCCCCAGGTAAGGGGCACTGTGCTTCCAGCTGGTAGAGGGGATACGACCTGGTCGGTCATTTCCATTGATATTTCCATACTGGCAGGCACAGGAGTAGCAATCAGAGTATCTGTTCCGAGAAATTCACTACTCGATGTCACCGAGAGAAGCATCCGTTGTTCCAGTCGCTCAGTTCCAAGAGAACAAAGCGCATCGGTACCACAATGCGTATCAAAACGGCTCGACACCCCCAAAAGAAGTCGAAGCCAGATCCAATTACTCATGTCAGATTGCCTTGCGACGGATGCCGCTATGCCCTGCCTTGCCCTCAATCGTATTGATTGGCGTATGGTGGTAAGCAGATCAACTCTTTATGTAAAAAATATGAGAAGAAAGACTGACGCACGAAGAACAGCGGACTCTTTCGGTGCTACTCTTTGTCATACGACACTTGGTAGTCTTGACACGACAACGAGAAAAACGTCATGCCGTTATACTTGGCATCGTATTGGGGCTCTGATTGATCACGTGTCTTTTTGTGACAGTGTTGCCTTTGTTCGTGTCATTCTCAGAACACCGGAAAGCGTTGTTCCAGAGAGCTGAACCACTCGTACTTCGCCTGCAGAACTCGTCGTACGCAATTCATACGAACCACTATCGACTCGCCGGGCAAATCCTCGTCCACCAGAAACTTCTCCTTCGACTTTATGGAGCCAGACAAGTCGATGATCTGGGAGTTGGGAGGCAGCTACTGATGGTCCTGCCGCTACAGGAATCTCAGCAAGTCGCCACGTTTCACAGGCCTCCGGCTGTTCCAGCAGAAGATCAAAATGCTTCCCTGCCGGGTCATCTGGATGGCCGATATGTTCAAGGAGTACAAACTGTGACACGAGTTCCGTCATTCTTCAGATTAGTAATCTTCTGCTGCCACTGAAGACTTTTCTCCACCGATGCCAAGTGGTCTCGGCTTATGTCGAACAATACGTCGTACGTTTTCATCGCGAAGGCGTTCAATCGCTGCCTCGAGACTCATCGCGCCAAGGTCACCGTCCAGCCGGTCTCGCATACTGACAGTACCAGCCGCTTCATCCCGTGGACCACAAACAACCATCATTGGAATAAGCTCAAGCTGTGCCTTGCGAATTTTAGCACCGAGTTTTTCAGCATCGAGATCAATGCCAACCCGCAGACCAGCTGCCTTAAACGCTGCTTCTACCTTTCTGGCATATGCCTCACTTTTTTCACTGACCGGAAGAATGCGAACCTGCTCGGGTGCGAGCCATAGCGGGAACGCACCGGCAAAGTGCTCAATCAGCACACCAATAAATCGCTCCATACTGCCAAGGGGCGCCCGATGAATCATCACTGGTTTATGACGACCGCTATCTGAGCCAATGTACTCAAGATCAAAACGTTCAGCGCTGGGCAGATTGTAGTCCAACTGCACCGTGCCAAGCTGCCATTCCCGACCAAGGGAATCGTTAATGACAAAGTCGATCTTCGGACCATAGAACGCCGCTTCCCCTGGCTCTGGTTCACAGCCCGGAAGATTCATTTCCCTGGCAACTTTTTCAATCGCGGCTTCTGCTTCATCCCAACGCTCAGGGTCACCAACATATTTATCACTTGATTTATCTCGAAATCCGAGCCGAACACGATAGGAATCAAAGGCAAGGCTTTCAAGCACCTTCAGCGTAAAGTCAATACAGCCTGCTACCTCGTGCTCAACCTGGTCTGGTGTACAGAAAATATGGGCATCGTCTTGAGTAAATCCACGCACTCGGGTCATTCCACCGAGCTCACCAGATTGCTCGTATCGATAGACAGTGCCAAACTCTGCAAGACGCAAAGGCAGTTCACGATAGCTACGTGGCCGAGCTTTATAAATCATCGTGTGATGCGGACAATTCATTGGCTTGAGCAGATACTGCTCATCTTCATGCATCACAATCGGCTTGAACTGGCTGTCTGCATAATAGGGAAAGTGACCTGAAATTTTATAGAGATCAACTTTACCAATATGAGGCGTGTAAACTGGCTCATACCCACGTGCCGTTAGTTCTTCTCGAACAAATCCTTCGAGTACACTTCGTAGCGTAGCGCCCTTCGGCATCCAAAGGACAAGTCCGGAGCCGACGAGTGGGCTTATCGTGAAAAGATCCAGTTGTTTCCCAAGGACACGGTGATCTCGCTTTCGGGCTTCCTCTAGAGCTTCAAGGTGTCGGTCGAGGTCTTGCTGTGTAAACCAGGCCGTCCCATAGAGTCGCTGAAGCTGCGCATTGTTTGCATCACCCTTCCAATAGGCACCGGCAAGACTTGTCAGTTTAAATCCACCGATACATCCCGGGCTCGGTATATGCGGGCCTCGACACAGGTCAACAAATTCGCCCTGTCGATAAAATGAAAGTGATGGGTGCTCTGCTAAACCAGTCTCAATATGTTCGACCTTAAGAGGCTGGTTGAGATCACGAACAATTTCAACTGCTTTCTCACGATCAACCTCAACGCGTTCGAATGCTTCATCTTCTGTAATGATCTTCCGCATTTCTTTTTCAATTTTTGGAAGATCTTCTTCAGTGATGGGCTTTTCTGCACGCATGTCATAGTAAAACCCATCGCCCACTGTTGGGCCGAAAGCCAGTTCCACACCCTCAAACAGTCGCATGACGGCTCGTGCCATAATATGAGCAGCCGAATGCCGCATGACCGGCAGTGCGCGGGGATCACCTGGCAACAGGAATTCAACAGCCGGCTCTCCTTCTTCTGGCAGGAGACTGTCGAGTCCAACGACTTTTCCGTCAAGGACGGCGGCGATTGGCGTTTTCTTTCGCTTTGTCTTTTCTGTCACAAAGGTCGCGACAATATCCTCAAGACGAGTACCAGAAGGAAATGATTTTATCTCAGCTGGTGTTGTAGATTTTTTCGGATCAATCAGATGAATAGTTGGCATGAAAGGAAAAGTCCTTGTCTTTCAAATACAAGAAGAAAGCGGAATACTCTTATGCAGCTATGGCACAGTAACGTGCCCCCTGTCTTTGAGACAAGGCTGGCTTATGCCTGCCCTGTTGGCTCCTGATACACCTCGGCGGCTCGTCGCATTTTCTCATGCTCAAGACGCCTCAGATTATAGGCCGTAATCACATCTTTTCGTGTGATAATGCCAATCAGGTGCTGTCGGTCGTCAGCCGAAACTACAGGAAGTTCATCGACATTGGTCGCTGTAAACTTGCCCAAGGCTGTATTCAGATCGTCGTCCGGCGTAACCGTCACAACATTTCCGTTCATGACATCTCGAGCATTGGCAATCTGCCAAATTGTGTCGTCATAGAGATAGCCTCGCACATCTTCTTCTGAGAAAATCCCGACCAGCTTTCCATGAGCATCCACCACAGGGAAGTATCGTTGAATAGACTCTGCCAATGCGTGAACAATATCATCGAGGGTTGTTCCTTCATGAATAAGCTTTAACTCTGGAGCTCGCTTGAAGACATTATCTACTTTGATGCCTTCAAGAACATCAACGAAAAAGTCTCCACGGTGTGCTGGTGAGTCAAGTCGCGTTGGGACCTGTTTTATATAGAGTGTCCAGCGGCGTCCTAAGAGAAAGGTGAGCGTTGAGACCCAAAGTGTTGGTAGCAACAGACTATAGCCACCGGTCATTTCACTCACCATCAACACCGTTGAAAGTGGTGCGCGTGCACACCCTGAGAAGAAACCGGCCATCCCAACAATGGCAAAAGCTTCTGGCTGTTTTACAAGGTCGGGCCAGAGGGCATGAAAAACGATGCCGACCGCACCACCGAGACAGCCACCAATCACCATTGATGGGCCAAAGACACCGCCTGAACCACCCGATGAAATTGTCAGCGAGGTTGTCAGAATTTTGACTAGTGCAACGGTAACAAGGAGCAAAGGACCTACTGTCTCACCGGAGGTAAAGAGCTTTTGAAGGATACCGTAACCACTTCCAAGCACAGCGAGTGCGTCATGGTTTTGTTCAAAGGCAAACCAGAGACCAATGCCAACAAGCCCGGCAAGAGCCGCACCAATAAGTGGCCTGATATGTGGCGGGACTGGCAATTTTTTAAAAAGATGATGGATGCCGTAAAACGTCTGGATGTACAGCACACCGGCAAGTGCGAGTACGATAGCCATGGCACCGTACGGCAACAGTTCCAGCGGTGAGTCGATTGCATATCGAATGTTTGCACCAAAAAGTGGTACAAAGCGAAGTGATGGAGGAAGCCAAAGGCAGAACACAGAGTAGGCAACTGCGGAGGAAATAGCCGCTGGAACAATCGCATCACTTTCGATATCGGCATCACGATAGAGGATTTCTCCTGCAAACACTGCACCGGCGAGCGGTGCCCGGAAAATTGCACCAACACCGGCACCCATGCCGGCGGCGAGCATAATACGGCGGTCGCGTGCAGGGAGTTTGAGTAATCCCCCTAGGTATGAACCAAACCCAGCACCAATTTGTGCAATTGGCCCTTCACGCCCGGCAGACCCACCAGTACCGAGGGTAATTGCGGATGCGATCGTTTTAATAATTGGAATACGACCACGAATTTCACCACGCTTATTATGGAAGGCGTCAATTGCTGCATCTGTTCCGTGCCCCTCTGCTTCAGGGGCAAAGGTGTAGACAAGCACTCCGGAGGCAAGTCCACCACCGGCCATTACAAGGACAAGCAGCCATGGGCGAAACCCACTATGATCTTCTGGCTCATGAGTATTCTCAGCCTGTTGGTTGACCTCATTAGGCATTTCTTCAAAGAGGGCACCTTCCGCCTCTGCTTCACGAGGGTGAAAGCCTGCAATTTGCTGAAGGGCTGTAAACTGGACTGCCTGCCCTATTGCGTGAAACCCTATGGCACCAAGGCCGGCCACCAGGCCAATGATGGCCGAAAGAAGAAACCACTTTCCTGTTGACCGCAGTTCAAAGCGTTTCAGGACGGAAAGAAGGTGATTCAACGAAGCTGAGTCCAATCTGGCAATATTGGCAATATCGTGGCCATCACAACGTCACCAACATTGAGTGTACCACACCATTTTGAAGATTCATCTGTTTAGCGGGTTGACGGAAATGAACTGGTGGTCAAAATTAAGTTCCAGACCCGGGCGATTAGCTCAGTTGGTTAGAGCACCAGCTCGACAAGCTGGGGGTCACAGGTTCGAGCCCTGTATCGCCCACTTCCCTTTGTTCCTAGATCAGCCTTTCAACGCAGTTGGAGGGTTTTTTTGTGTCTTGCCGGCATTTTCTCAAACAAATATGACGGTTCCTGATCATTGTTGACGCTTCCTGATCAGTCACAAAATCAGTCATTGTGAAAAACAGTCGAGATCAAAAAAAATCAGTCACAGCCTCTCCTTTGTTGTCCATCGTCAGCCGTTTTCTGATCGGCTGGTTTAGGTGAAACATGAGGCTGGTATTCTTCGTTGTCGAACCGGATTCCGTCACCCTCCGTGGAGCACTGGTACCCGGCACCCTAACAGCCTGTCTGTTTGCCCTTGCTTTGGGTGCGTAGTAATCAAAATAACGTCTATTTCAGAATTGATTTCACATATTCGCCGGGAAGTCGCTGGTGGTGCAGATGAAGCAGTGACACGAGATTTATTTCAGTTTTTTCAGACTCGCCAGCATGTAAAAGTCTTAAGACATCTTGGTTTGCTTTATGAGGCGTTTGTGTTTGTGCTGTTTCCTGATTGTCGAAGCCACTTGAAGCACGACAGAATCAAGCCTGTCATGATAAGCCCAATGCTCGGCCAGAAGGTGACGACGGCCAATAAGGCAGGACCAACTGGATTTGGGTTTGGGTCACCAAAACCTAAACTGGCGAAAAGGATGATCAGTAAAAGAGGAGCGACTCCCACGACAAAAAGTCCGAGGCCAATCCAGAATAGTTTCGATAATCGAAATCCTTGTTGCACAACTTCTGTCGTGGTATTCATCTGAGTCTCTCGTACATTGTTCATTTTTGATTTTTGAAGCCGTGAGAATCAAGTTCTCATTTCATATCGAAGGCTTTGTTCGTTGCTTCCTGTGCTGCGAGTGAGTGGGCATCAATCGATGGTCTACGTTTCACCCACCAAAGTCTCCCAGCTGCAATAGTAGACCATAGTAAGAATGCTCCATAGCCAAAACGCCACCCGTTAGGAATGGCGGTAGGCATCGGTTTTCAAGAGTAACCGGGGGTTTTTTCATTTTGAGACGATGGTACCTCGCTGTCTCAAATTGCGTCGGGTGGTGCAGATGAAGCAGTCACGCCTTATTCATTTCCATTCATTTCCATTCATTTTCTAAGCATATCCACGAACCATAAAAATAATCGTGGTATCTCCCGTAGATACATCACTTTTGATTCTTGAAATCAGGTAGTGATTGGAAAGGAAGTCACATCTGCTTCCTGCAAAATTCGCACGGGGAGGTCAAGAGCATGATGAGCGTTGCCAGGATGCGTTCTCCAATCGAATTAATCCCCGGTAGAACCACTTATTGTTCGAGCCCCAAATCAACTCGTTTGAACCGCCTCGCGCCGTCCGTGCTCTTATAAACCCCGGTCTTGTTGCACAGCAGAAAATGATCCTGCCCCGGG
>JABHNP010000140.1 GCA_018694455.1 Planctomycetaceae bacterium
ACTGCACCAGCTCCTAATATTGTGTTCATTCTTGCCGATGACCTCGGGTGGCAAGATGTGGCCTGCTATGACATTGACGCTCCAAGCCCCATGGAAACCCCACATATTGATGCTCTTGCAAAAAAGGGAATCCAATTCTGGCAGGCATATTCTCCGGCTCCAACCTGTGCACCAACACGATGTGCCATCCTGAGTGGCATTCATCCAGCACGAGCACAAAAGACTCATGTTGTAGGTGGCGCTCCACCAGCCCCTCACCATCTTCATGCCTGGACGATGATATCGCCATGGTTCAGCGGTCGGATGCCAGAGGACACATATACGATTGCCCGCGCGCTAGCTGATGCAGGATATGAGACCGGACATTCTGGGAAATGGCACATCGCAATTAATCACAATGCATTCCCACAGCCTAAAGACGTCGGGTTCGATTGGACACGACATGATCTTGGTGTAAGCCGTGCAATGAAACCAGACCGCATGAGTGACTTTGCAACGAATGCAACCACTGATTCATATCGTGTTGATACTGATGGGTTTCCACGAGATCAGACCACTGAAGACGCCCTCCAGTTTCTTTCAGAACAGAAAGAGAAACCATTTTTTTTATACTACGCAACGTGGCTTGTACACACACCAATTCAAACTCGAAGCAAGCGTCTACTTAAAAAGTATGTTGAAAAACTTGGTGTCACACTTCCCGAAAATCCGGATCAGAAGTGGCTCCAGAAAGGCCAGACCAATCCTTTTTATTGTGCGATGGTCGAACAACTCGATCATTACATTGGCACACTCATTTCACACCTTGAACACACACCTGACCCTCGCTGGCCCGGACATACACTTATCGAAAATACATACGTTATTTTTACTTCTGATAACGGTGGCATGGAGGGAAGTTCCTCGCAGATCATTACCGACAATTATCCTCTTGATCGCGGAAAAATCTCTCTCATGGAGGGTGGCACGCGTGTCCCACTTATTATTACCGGCCCAGATATTCCACGTGGTGTTGAATCAGACGTCATGGTGAATGGTCTCGACTTCTACCCTACAATTCTCGGCCTCACTGGTACAGCGCCAGCTGATGGCAAACACCTCGATGGGTGTGACCTTACTGCGTGCCTGAAACAGGACCCGACAGACCCTACTCTGGTTCACAACACTGATGGGTCAGTTCGAGATACTCTGGTCTGGCATTTTCCCAATAGTGCTGCACTGGAAAGCACGATTCGTATTGGTGACTACAAGCTCATTCGCAACTATGACCACATCAACAATTCAAAGAATGCTCCACTGGAACTTTACAGGCTCTACAGAACAGAGAATGGACTTAAAAAACGTGTTGATATTGAAGAGCAAGACAACCTTGCCATATCCATGCCGGACAAAGCATCTAAGATGAATCAGCGGTTGACAGATATTCTCACCGAGATGAATGCAAGTTATCCCTACTACAATCCCTATGCACAGAGGGCACCACCGTCAAAGAAAAAAACTCCGACTATTGTCTCTCACGAAGAGGACGGCGATCGTGTCACATTCCAATTGAAAAATAATGGATCTGACATACAACGTGCCGATTTGATCTACACGAAAAATGGTGGAAAGCGTTATGAAGAGTGGTTTCGTACCACAACAACGATTAAAAAAAATGATACCGTCGTTGCTAAAATCCCTGAAGGCACAACGCATTTCTACCTGAACGTCATTGACGAGAATCAGTTTCTACGCAGCTATCCTGAGGTACTCGATCCAAAGCAACCGAGTAAGTCAAAACTAAAAAGTTATGCCCAGAGGGCATTACATTCCATACCCAACTAAGAACATAAAAATCTAAGACTATCGAAACTGCCTCAAGCAGTTGACCATGGACGCCTGTGTGTTCTCGATGATCTTTAGCTGTTCATACTATCACTCCAATAATTCCAACTGAATGACTCATCCACGATCAGCCAACGATGTTCTCAACAGTGTCTTTGGGTATCAGGAATTTCGGGGCACACAAGAAGCAATTATTGAACGAACTCTCGCTGATAAACACAGCCTGGTTCTCATGCCAACAGGTGGTGGTAAAAGTCTCTGCTATCAGGTCCCAGCGTTGATGCATGATGGACTGACCGTCGTACTCAGTCCGTTAATTGCGCTCATGAAAGATCAGGTCGATACTCTCAATGCTCGTGGTATAGACGCCACATTTATAAATTCGTCACTTTCAAAGGAAGCTCGAATTGCCCGCTACCGAGCGATCGCAAATGGCTCTTATAAATTGCTCTACGTCACACCGGAGCGATTTCAAAAACCTGAGTTTCGTCATGTTCTGAGTAGCCGCAAAGTGCCGTTACTCGCAGTCGATGAGGCACACTGCGTTAGCCAGTGGGGGCATGATTTTCGTCCGGACTACACACGCGTTGGTGAGATTCGTCAATTCCTAGGCTATCCAACGACGCTTGCACTCACAGCGACCGCCACACGTGAGGTCCAGCAAGACATTGTGCAACAACTAGGCCTTGAGGAAACCGATGTAAAGCTGTTTCACGAAGGCATTGAGCGACCGAATCTTGCGCTTGTTGTGGAAGAGGTCTGGGGCGAAGACGACAAATTACAACACATCCTTACCATTCTCAGAAAATTTAAGGGTGGCGATGGTGGTCATATTATCTACTTCACACTTATCAAAACACTTGAACGATTGAGCCATCTCC
The DNA here is from genome assembly GCA_018694455.1 of Planctomycetaceae bacterium. Taxonomy (GTDB): domain Bacteria; phylum Planctomycetota; class Planctomycetia; order Pirellulales; family UBA1268; genus UBA1268. Next base: position 2,706 of record JABHNP010000140.1, read on the forward strand.
TTGAAGAAGAGGGCGTTCCTCACGGCTGTTACCACGGAAGCCTACGACCAGTCGATCGTAAAAGAATGCAAGAACGCTTTCTTCGTGGTAAAGAGCCAATAGTTCTTGCCACAAATGCGTTTGGCATGGGGATCGACAAAGCGAATATACGCACCGTGACACATGCTGAAGTCCCTGGTTCACTTGAAAGCTATTATCAGGAAATTGGTCGTGCTGGTCGGGATGGACTACCTTCTCAGTGCACGCTCCTCTACGACCAGAATGATCTTCCTATGCTCATGGAATTCATCCGTTGGGCAAATCCAGATGCCGACTTTTACCGTCAGGTTCATTGCATACTCGAACAAGATCTTGAAAAGGTAAACGCTTTTGGCATTGAGTGGTTGAATGAAAAAATACTTGGCCGACAGGCGCGTCATGACCGACGTCTTGAGAGTGCGCTGCTCATGCTCGAGCGGTTTGGGGCAATTGAATTCGGCAAGCAGATTGCAGGCACTGAAAAACAGATTTCACATTACAGTGCATTGCCAGATTCTCTTACCAACGAAACAGAGCTTGCAGAAAAATTGCGGCGTGATCAGCAGAAACTTCTTTCTATGGTTGAGTACGTCCGCTGCGAAACGGACAGACGCGACTTTCTCACCAGCTATTTCCTTGGCACACCGGCAGATGCATAGCTCAGCACAATGAATTCGTACCGCGCAATCTTCTATGCAGCTTCGGTTGAATCCAATGGATTTCCAGGAGGTGTCTCACCAAAGTAATATTTTTTGGCGTCAGGATTATTCAGAACTTCTTCAGCAGTACCGTGACAAAGAATCTTACCGGCTCGTACGATATAGCTTCGATCAGTGATCGCCAACGTTTCACGTTCACGATGGTCCGTAATTAAAATGGAAATTCCATCATCGCGAAGGCCCATAATAATTTTCTGGATTGAATGGATCGTTACTGGATCAATCCCAGTAAATGGTTCATCGAGAAGGATGATGCGGGGCTGCGTTACAAGGCAGCGAGCAATTTCCAGACGTCTTTTTTCACCACCTGAAATAACGTGTGCTTTTGATTTTCGAATTCGTGTGATGTCGAACTGTTCCATCAATTCTTCACTTCGGCGTCGACGTTCTTTTCGTGACATGCCGATGAGTTCCATAATTGCCAGCAGGTTTTGCTCAACTGTGAGTTTTCGAAAAACACTCTGCTCTTGGGCAAGATATCCCATTCCGCCATCACGTGACCGCTTGAACATCGGCCACCTCGTGATCTCTTTATCATCCAGCAGCACTCGGCCACCGTTTGGAATAACAAGGCCACACGTCATACGGAAGCTCGTGGTTTTGCCAGCACCATTGGGGCCAAGAAGACCAACAATCTCACCCTGCTGAACCTCAAATGAAACACCGTCAACAACACGCCGACGTCCATATACCTTGACGAGTTCTTGAGCTTTAAGCAGCGACATGGCCCATCCTTGATTTCACTTTATATATATACATAAGGCAGTCCATCGTATTCACCGGATGAACTTCATCCTCGCGAAGTTTGGCCATGAGGGCAATCGCAACTCTCCCAATACGGGAAGTGTGACCGTGATATGTTGGGATGCCGGTATCATGTGGGGCCAAAAAATTGATATTGCCCGGCCAAGAAGCAGACGACGGTCGACATAATGGACATCAATCCAGAGTCGCCCATCTTTACTCGCGGCCGAGTTATCACCGAGTACAAAAAACTGATCGTCCTCAAGCGGAAATTCAAGAACTGGTTCATCTCGGATTTCACCACGGCGGCCAAATCCAACAGCACCTATATAGAAAATATCCCGAAGAATTTTGAGTGAAGAAACTGTGACACTTACAGGATTTTCCTGAGCTGTCACCGTAATACCGACCGGAGCAAGATCAGATAGATTTTTTGATCCTGGCTGCACAACGTCAAGCACCGGGTCACGAGTTGCTTCTGCTGTTATTTCTGAACCCCAGACAACCGGTGTTGCTGTTGGCATGATCTTGCCATCAATAAAAAGTCGTAGTTCATCGTCAACATTTGAAAACATCACTGTCCACGAACCGTTACCGCGGATTGGAGTCGATGCTATTGCTGTCACACCGCTTGCGGCTGTGAGTGTCGCCGTGCCATCGACAAGATCAATCGAACATGAATGCTGTTGCCCACCATCAATAAGATCGAGCACAACGCGACCACTCGGAGAACTACTTTGAAGCATGCACTCGACTGCAAGATCTCCTACCCAATGACTTCCCTGACGTATTGCGTTATAGGCTTGGAAGTCTTTAACGAGCTTTGGAAGCACACCCTCACGAACACCCATTCCAAGACGAACTTCTTTCCACTCATCCACCGTAGGAGTGAACCGCTGGTACCGCAGGCTTGCCGACTGCCCTGCCGGACATGTTGTTGAAAATTGTCGCTGTTTTTTTTCAGGCTGCCACGAACTGGTAGCTGCCCAATCCGTCCAGGAAGAAGGCCAGTCATCGTTCTGCAAAAGTGCCGCTGGGAAATCATTGTCTTCAACAACCTGGAGCATCGCCTGCATGACATGCGGCGGTTTACGGGCAATCGTCGCGGGCTTTCCATCACGACTTGTCCAGATATCTCCCCCGGCAATACTTACTAATTCATTTGGTAAACCTACAAGCCTTTTGATGTAGTTTGTATTTGCTCCCTCCGGATACTTGAAGACCACAACATCCCAACGGTTTGGTTCACGGAAGTCATACGCAAACTTATCAACAAGAATTCTGTCACCGTTGTACGATGGATAGCGAGCATCGTAGGTAACACCGGGCCCTTCGCCCTGAATCAGCTTCATGACGTTTCCACAATTCGGACAGGTTGCTGAGGCAATCATTTTGCCAGCCAGTCGCAATTGAAGCACCGATAGCTTGCCACCGGGCGACTCAAAATCAGCTATCTGCTGTCTGGCAACTTCTCGCTGTTGAGGCCCTGCTGATGAGTCATCAGCCAACCGTTGCAGTCTGTCGATTTCACGGTTCAGTCGACCTAATTCTGTTCGAAGAGCATGCGACTGATCGTCTTCTTCTCGACTGGCTCCTGCCTGAAAGTTAAAGTCGCACTCACTACAGTCGAGGTCTTTATGTCGCCCCATCAGTGTTGGAGCCATAGAGCCCGTCGGGATCACAAAAGCCTCGGCCTCAAATGCACGAAAAAGAAGGGCGAGTGTGAACGCAATAATCAGTGACTCAACGGTTTCCCTTCCAAAACCAAGAGAACCACGAATAACATCGTGTTGAGTCGGTCCATGAGAAGCGTCCAGAGTCGTTGATGACACCGGCGGACTCTTTTTGCTATCCCGAACTCCCATTGTGCATTATTCCTTCGCTTTGGACTGAATCACCTGATCAACAACCTCGCGTACGTCATCATAGGTAAACGCTCTACCTAGCGTTTTATTTGCATAATCATCGTCGAATTGTTGCATTAGCGTACCATCTCTATCCCAAACCATAACTGCAGGCACACTCGTAAGGTTCATTTTCGTATACAAGGAGTCTGCCCCATCGCGGTTCAGCAGGTTTTCAATACTTCCGGCTGAGACCTGCTCCAAGAATTTTTGTACAGGCGGCAGTACATCTTCAGGCACACCAAAACCCTCGTAATCAAAAGATAGGGAAAGACAGACTACAGAGTCACCGTACTCTTTTTGAAGATCAACAAGCCCCGGAAATTCCTTAATACATGGTGGGCATGATGTACTCCAGCAGTCGAGCACAACAATTTTTCCTCGATGTGATTCGATCCGTTTCATAATCTCTGAATAATCTGCAATCTCCACAGACAACTGCTTGGATTTTTGCTGTTGAACCACTTGTGGTGAAACGCGATCAACCGGTTCATCACAGTACCCTCCACAGCCGGCAACCGAAATTGCACCGGCGAAAAGGAGTAACTGCTTTAGAAACAATGCATTTCGTGTCATGCTACAGATCATGTCATCTCCCTTGGGATTACCTTTTGAGCATATTCGCCACCGACCGCCACAATACCTGGCTGGTCCACGTGAGTTGATTGTGGCCTGCCCCGCCTTCCGCAGTAAAGTTAATCTATCGAACATCGTACGAACGTGTGGATGTTTTGGAATCCGTCATCTTATTACCTGTGGTTCGAACAAACTCGATGAAAAAGTTGCTCGAGACGCAGCGCAAGAAATCACGATTGACGTTCATCGAAGCCTGCCACCGGTGCTTAATAAATTGAAGCGATCAGGGTGGCAGATAGTCGGTCTTGAACAATCAACCCATTCTGAATGTTTATTTTCATTTCCCTTTGTAAGCAAGACTGTTCTTGTCATAGGCAATGAACGACTCGGTATCGATCCAGACGTTCTTGAGCGACTCGATCGTGTTGCAGAAATCCAAATGGCCGGGCTCCCTCATAGTCTCAATGCAGCAACATCAACCGCAGTGGCGATCTATGAATATTGCCGTCAATTTCCCAGCGGCACACCTGAAGTCCAGACACCTGAAGTCCAGACAGGTGCACACTAATGACTCTGGTGATTGGCATTGATGAGGCCGGCTATGGCCCTAACCTTGGTCCACTCGTGATTGGTGGATCTTCATGGGTTATCGACGAACCACAGAGCGAACGTCTTTTGAGTCCTGAAAAGATAGCGGCCGATACATTCATTGCGTTACAAAATGAAATTCACAAAGACTATCGAGCCGGAGTCGGGCCACCATGGGGTGATTCAAAAAAGATATTCACTCGGAAAGGCACAAAGACTGAAACCCTTGAACCATTGGAACGGGGTGTCTTGTCAGCGGTACAGATTGCGACAAACACACTACCAACCAATAGTGGTCAGCTGCTTTCATACCTGACACTTCAAATTCCACAGGAGACTAATGCCACATGCTGGGAGAAGCTCGATGGAATTGCACTCCCTCAAGCAACATCACTATCAAAAACGATTGACCATGCAGGCCACGCTGAGAAACAGTTACAGAGCCACACCATGCGGCTTACGGGTGTCGCCTGCCGATGGATTTTCCCAGAAAATTTTAATGCTTTACTCGATACTGGGATGAATAAATCGGATCTCCTTTCACAACTATCGCTCCAACTCGCTTTTCATCTTCGAAGTCAACATCCACAGAGGCCCACAGTCATCTGGTGTGATCGGCATGGAGGACGAAAGCGGTATGCAGGTGTTGTCTCACATTGTTTCAATGCGGCACGAGTTGAACCAATATCAGAAACAGCAAACTGCTCTCGCTACCTCATTCACGACAACTCCGTTCCAACATCAATACATTTTTCTGTTGGTGGTGAATCTCAACTTCCTGTGGCAGTTGCGAGCATGACTGCAAAATATACACGGGAAGTTGCAATGACTGTCTTCAATGCATTCTGGACGCATCGCATGCCCACGCTGACACCAACCGCTGGGTATCCAGTCGACGCGCGCCGCTGGTGGCATGAGACACAGGCAGACCGACACCACCTAGGTATCAAGGACACAGTTCTTTGGAGACGATCCTGAACTTGCTATCACACTAGAGAGCTTCAACAATCAAAACCATGAATATGTTACCGACACATCTCTATATTATTCGGCATGCGTGGGCTGAAGATGGTTCACTCGATCAAGATGACTACGATCGTCGTCTCACCAAGAAAGGTCGGATACGATTTGAAAATTTTATGCGATCCATGAATAACTCTGGGTTCGATGTTGACCTCATTGTGACAAGCCCCTTGGTGCGGACACGTGAAACTGCCGAGATCATGGTTGACGTGCTCAAAACACCCCGTTTGGAAATTCATAACGCGCTCGCTCCCGGCTCAAATTGGCCTGAAATCACGGAGTGGACCAGTGCAGAAAAAGCCCCACGTGTGGCCTGGGTCGGTCATGCTCCATGTGTCGGGCGACTTGTTGCAAAGGCAATCGGAGACGGCACGGCAGACATTCGGATGCAAAAAGGTGCTATCGCGTCAATTCGCCTTGAAAATGGCTTTGGTCATTCCGGAGAACTGCAATGGCTCATTCCAGCACAAGTCATTGAAGCCGTACTCTAGCTAGCTCATACTTCGTTATGAAAATACAGAATGAATATGCAACAATCTCATAAAACAATTTTTCCTTTATGAGGAATCTCATCATGAATAAAACGTGGAACTCCTGCACAAAAGCGTTGTGCATCATTTGTTTTCTCTATTCAAGTACTTTGTTTTTTGGCTGCTCGTCAAAGGAGCCACCCCCGAGTGAAGTCATTGAAATTGAGACTATCGAAATTCTTGATCTCGATAGCAATGAGAAATCCCCACAGCCCAGTGCTGCCGAGCAAGAAGTGAAGAAGGCCCGTACTGCTCGGCAATCAGCCGATGAGGCAAAAGCTGCTGCTGATCGCGAAATAGAAGCCGCAGCACAATCAGTGACGCCAACAGAAAAAAAGACAGAAAAAAGGCCTGCAGAAAAGACAGGGATCCCACCTGATCCTGAGACTTCCAACACACCTTCGCCCAAAGATACTTCCTCTGATGCCAGCAACTGAAACACCGCAACTGCTCCGACCGGCAGCCGATGTATCTGGCCCGCTGTTTGTTGGTATTGATCTCGGTGGAACCAACATCAAAGTCGCTCTCGTTGACAACAGTGGCCAGTTGGTAGCGTTTCATACCGAACCAACCAATGTTGCACACGGGCCAGATAATGCTGCTATTCGCATGGGCCAGTCTGTTGGGCTACTGGCAGGTTGTGTCGGGCGAGATCGTTCTGGAATATCAGCTGTGGGTCTTGGCACTCCAGGCCCACAAGATCTCTCAACGGGCATTCTCCTCAAACCAGGCAACTTTCCAGGCTGGGAAAATTTTCCAATCCGGGAACGTGTTTCAGAGCATTGTGGCCATAACGTGACGTATGCAAATGATGCAACTGCAGCCGCATACGGAGAATTCTGGGTAGGTTCCGGGAGAGACGATTCGAGCCTCGTGCTTCTCACACTAGGTACCGGCGTTGGTGGTGGCATCATTATCCACGATATGACTATTGAAGGAGCGCACAGCCATGGTGCAGAGTGCGGACATATTATTGTCGACTCTTCACCGACAGCTCGGATATGCCCGTGTGGTCAACCAGGTCATCTTGAGGCCTATGCAAGTGCAACAGCACTCAATGCAAGAGCATCTGAACGACTTAAAGATGGTGCTGTAGGAAGCCTTGCAGATGCTGTTACCCTCGGTGAATCGATAACACCGATTTTGATAGGCAGCCATGCTGAACAGGGCGATGCGATTGCCATGGACCTGCTGATGGAAACGGCTGATTGGCTGGCTGTTGGGATTGTGACACTGATGCATACGATTGATCCATCGGCTATCATTTTAGGCGGAGCGATGACGTTTGGCCGGGAAGACAACCCTGTTGGACGAGCATTTCTTGATCGTATCGACACCTGTGTCCGCCGCCATACATTTCCAACACTCGCTGAGAAGACAGCTATTCGATTTGCCACACTTGGCGGCAATGCAGGATCCATTGGTGCAGCCGGCCTCGGTCGACTCGCCTGGAAGCAACACAACACTCCAATGCACGCCTAGACACTCTCTTCATCTCACGGAAAGATTTCCTGAATGCCGTTCGACTGCAAGCATATTCGCAACTTTTCAATCGTTGCTCACATTGATCACGGCAAAAGTACGCTCGCCGACCGATTGCTAGAGAACACTGGCACCGTTGAGAAACGTCAACTCAAGACGCAAATGCTCGATGACATGGAACTTGAGCGGCAGCGAGGCATTACGATCAAAGCTCGAGCAGTTCGGATGGAATACCGTCATAATGATGAACTGTATGAGCTCAACCTTATTGATACACCCGGCCATGTCGACTTTCATTATGAAGTTTCACGATCTCTCGCCTGTTGTGAAGGAGCTGTTTTGCTTGTTGATGCGTTCCAAGGCGTAGAGGCTCAGACAGTTGCCAATGCCTATGCTGCCATCAATGAGAATCTTGAAATTGTTCCTGTCATCAACAAGGTTGATCTTGTCCATGCGAGGGTTGATGAAGTGCTTCTTGAAATGGAACAGTCTCTTGCTATTGATTCCGATGAAGTCATTCGCGCGAGTGCAAAAACTGGAATCGGCATCGATGAATTATTAGGTGCCATCATTGATCGGATCCCACCGCCACAGGGTGATCCTGACAAAGTGTTACAGGCACTGATTTTTGACAGTCACTATGACAGCTATCGCGGTGTCATTACCTATGTACGAATCATTGATGGCACTGTGAAAAAAGGACAGAAGATTCGATTTTTGAGAACAGGGGTCACGCATGAGGTCATTGATCTTGGGCAGTTTGTCCCACAGCGTCGATCATGCGACCAACTTGCTGCCGGCCAGGTAGGGTATCTGGTCTGTAACATCAAAGATGTCGAGCATGTTCATATTGGTGACACGCTTACAGTCCCAGGTAAAGAGGGAGCCACAGCCGTTGCTGGCTACAAACCACCGCAGCGGATGGTCTACTGTGGGCTCTACCCATCTGAGGGTGAAAACTTCGAGGAGTTGCGAGAATCCCTTGAACGACTGGCAATCAACGATCCTTCGTTTGAGTTTCAGCCTGAAAGTAGCGAGGCGCTTGGGTTTGGTTTTCGCTGTGGTTTTCTTGGCCTCTTGCATATGGAAATCATCCAGCAGCGACTTGAGCAAGAAGCGGACCTTGATCTTGTTCAGACTGCACCCAACGTGACGTATCAGCTTCTTTTGAAGAATGGTAAGACGCTTGAAATCAGAAATCCCCAGGATGTTCCGGATACTGGACAGATTGAAGAGTTTCGTCAGCCAATTGTTCGGTGTAATTTCCTGGTACCAGTAGAGTTTATCGGCCCTGTAATGCAACTGTGTAGTGACCGACGTGGTGTCTTTCTGAAAACTGAATATCTTTCACCAACACGGGCAATGCTTTCGTTTGATCTCCCGCTGGGTGAAGTGATCTATGATCTGCATGACAAAATCAAGAGTGTAACTCGTGGATATGGAACACTCGACTACGAATTACAGGGATACTTTCCTGCAGATCTTGCACGGCTGGATATTCTTGTTGGTGGCAAACAGGTTGACGCTCTTTCGATTATCTGTGACCGCAGAGATGCCGATAGACGAGGTCGAGCGATTGTCAAGAAACTGCGTGGTGAAATTGATCGCCACATGTTTGAGGTAGCCTTACAGGCTGCGATCGGTACCAAGATTATTGCCCGAGAAACAATTTCTGCACTACGAAAAAATGTCACCGCAAAGTGCTATGGCGGTGACATCTCTCGAAAGAAAAAGCTCTGGGCAAAGCAAAAAGAAGGTAAAAAAAGGATGAAGAGTATCGGCTCAGTCGATATCCCTCAAAAGGCGTTTATGGCAGTCCTCGAAACTGGTGCAGAGCGACAATAACGCCGACTCGTAACGCTTAGAATTTTTTAAAGCCACTGAAGCAATGGCATAGTAGGGTCATGGTTGACCCTAGTTGTCACAGTCTCTGCCATGAAGTGGTTGAGTGCTTGATGTCCCTGCTGAACAGCTTTAAAGTTCAGTCGCTTACCGCCAACGGCGGAAAGGTTCATAGATTCGAATTGTCAGCAACAACTCACTGGCAGAATAATTTGTGAGATAGCTACCAGCAGGTACTGGTGGCAAACCAATACGAATATTTGCCTGGTTATCACCAAGTGCGAAAAATCGGTATCCAAGATCAATTGCCATACGATTTGACACGTCATAAATTAAGCCACCACCGGCTTGCCAGGCAAAACTTGAAACGTTTTCATTACTCTCAATAAGTGGGACCGGTCCCGTAAAACCAGTCACTACTGATCGATACCCACCGGCACCAATACCGGCACCAGCATATAGATTAAAATCTCCAACGACCTTATAGTCTCGCCAAACATTCACCATCGTTGACCACCCATCACGAGCAGCAACAGTGGCAACTGAACCCGATTCTACTCCCGTAGCAGAAATTTGATCACGTCCACGGCCTTCAAATTCGAAACGCCACGCACCACCGTCACGAAGATATCGCATCCCGAGCGTACCACCAGCTGTAAAGAGGGATTGATTTGGCACAACAGTTTCAACACCCTCTTCTTTGTTCAGCGTGCCAAAGTCTGCACCAACGATACCACCAAGATAAAATTGCCGACAATTGTTACTCGTATCACAGTCTGAAAGAAACGAGTCACAGTCTTGAGTAGCCATCACTTTGGCTGCCGAGCTCAATGCCAGAAAACATACTCCAGATGTACAAAGAGTAAGGCCAGTGACCCTGAGCCACTGAGATTTTTTTGTAAACAAAGCTTGAGCAAATGACATTATTCGAACAGGCATTTTGTAATTCCTTAAAAACGTCTCGCGATACAGTTTATTTTTCATTCCAACTTGAAGACCACTGATACGTTGGTTCAACTCTCCGCCAGACAAAAGAGAGAAACCTCTTGTGACCAGAATTAAATCCATACATGTCAGGATCGCTAATGAGCTATCGACCCAATCTTTTGAAATTTTCATGACAAACAAGACAGGCATTGCTTCCGGCATTACCCGGAAAGTCATACATGGCTGAAGTCATGTGTGCAGGTGAAGACATTGGTACAAAATATCGTTACAAAAAAACTGGCAGGAATGCACATGCCAGCAAAACAGCATCAATACAGCCCATGCATTGCTGTGAAGAGGTATGGTCCGAGAGGCCATGAACCAATCGTTACATAGGCTCTGCATGACGCATTTTACCACTGTGCTCTGCGTACCACTGTGCTCTGCCAGCAGGCA